>NZ_WBKL01000040.1:0-22536 GCF_015714705.1 Nostoc sp. NZL
GGTCAGCTAGATTTAGCGATCGCACTATTTGTTGATTTGAAAAAAAAGCCTGCACAAAATTTTATCAGCTATCTTAAAAAGCATTCAGGACGAATAGTTAACTACGAGTATTTTTCTACTGAAGGTTTATGTTCTATTGGTTCTGGCGCTGTGGAATCAGCTGTGAAACAGATTGGTAAACGTTTAAAAATTTCCGGCGCACAGTGGAAATTAGAAAACGTACCTCGGATGCTACAACTTCGATCTGCTTATCTCAATGGTCAGCTTACTACCTGATATTTTTGCAAAGGTGAGATGCTCCCCAATTTCATCCCCTGTGAGTGGATATATTCCCTCAATAGTTCTCAGCAGTTGTACATAAATTACGACAGATGTGGTTCAAATAATGAGAACCCTATCCAATTCTCTCGTAATTCATCATCTTGAATTGTCGCGGTGCGTTAGACGTTTTGTCTAACACACTCTACGATTAATGGATAATTTATTATTTGATATCCCCTTATTTGGTCAAGAATACTTCAATCTATCTTACGACTGTCCAGAAGGTGCAGCAGCGTGAATTAGGTCTGGTTTCTCTTCAACAGGAGGACGCTCAATAGTTTGAGCCGATGTGGGACGTTGATAGTGATCGCGAGTTTGGATCTGCACAGGTTTACCCGTCTCAATTGATTGGTAAAGTGCTTGAATGATAGAAACATCAATCAACCCTTCCGTCCCAGATGGCTCTGGGTCTTTATCTTCGAGAATACAATCAGAGAAGTAGATAAATTCAGCTGCTAGTTGATCGTGCTCCTCAAAGGTACGCTCTTGGGTTTCACCATTAATTGTCAAGTAATGCTTCAGTTCTCCCTGCCAAGAATATGCAGGTTTTACTTGTAAATCGCCTTGAGTACCTACAATCTGATAGGTTGAAACATTTGCCGCTCCAAAGCTACAGGTAAATGTTGCCAATCGCTCATTGGGGAAACGCAAGATGACGCTAGCCATTTCTTCCACTTCACTGAAGCGTTGTTCTCCCTTATTGGCAGCTATAGCAAATACTTCAATTGGTTCATCTTGAAATAGATAACGTGCAGCATTAATGCAGTAGATGCCAATATCATAGAGCGTCCCACCACCTGTAACATCTCGTAAACGAATATTGCCTTCTTCCACTTGCTGAGTAAAAACCGAGGTAAAAATCCGTGCTTCACCAATTTGCTTTGAACGCACAATTTCGACTGCTTGCAAATTGGCTTCTTCTAAATGTAAACGGTAGGCAATCATCAGCTTCACATTATTGTCATTGGCTGCTTTAATCATTGCCTCACATTCTTGTTCAGTCGTTGCCATTGGCTTTTCACATAATACATGAATTGCCTGATTAGCAGCCCGTACAGCGTAGTCGCAATGCAAGTGATTGGGCAGCGCAATATAAACTGCATCAACCTCACCGCTTGCCAGACAGTCCTCATACTCTTCGTAGGAGTAAGTATGCTCTATACCATACTTTTTGCTCAGTTCTTCGTTTTTAGTGGGGTCATCTGAAACCAGTGCCACTAATTCTGAGTTTTCGGCGTGGGCAAACGAAGGTAAGGCAGCTTCTTGGGCAAACCAACCTAAACCAACAACGGCGTAACGAATTTTGCGCTTACCATTTGTAGCAGTCATGTTCCTACTCTCTGAATAAAGGAATAGTTTGGTGATTTAAATGCACTAATTATGTGCAAATCATGGTTAATTTTTTATGCAATCTATTAAAGAAAGTTGCATTATTACATTGCTAATGCAGCTTCTATATCTGGCATCAATTTAGCTTTAGCTTCCTGAAACTCTTGACCCAATTCAGTTAGCTCTTGCTCATCCATACATTCGCGCACAGCATTAAAAATTTCGCTTTCTTCTTCTTCTACATGATGAGCAAGTGTTTCCTTTAATTCACTCATTTTTTCTTTAAACTCAGAGTCAGTAGGCTTAAGTGCCTTAATCTCTTCTAAAATCACTGAAACTTCTTCATGTTCTTCTTCAGCTTCTTCAACATATTGTTCAGTTTCTTCATATTCTCGCAAAGCTGGGTAGAAGACTAATTCTTCAGTTCTTGCATGTAAGCTCAATGCTATATAGATTTGATTGAATTGCTCAACCAATTTTGCGCCCTTAGCTTTTTCTACTTCTGCAAAAAGTTTCTCAACTTGGCGATGTTCTGCTTCAATTAATGACAGAATGTCTGTTGCTTTAGTTTTAGCCATTTTTCCCCTCAGTAATAATCAATTTATAGGACTGAGAATTTGGAGCTTGATGAATGGGATTTCATATATTCTGAATGAATTGGTAAATTAAAACCTCATTCTTTCAGTAAGCTTTAATTTAGACTTAAGGAATATTTGCGGTATTGCACCTTAACTGAAATTCATAACCTCGGCATGATGGATACTGAGTATGTAGCGTTAGCAGCCCAAGGCTACGACCCAAATCTTGAAGATTCCCACAAATTTGGTGCAGCCTCACAAAGAAGTGGTGTGAGTCCTGAATACAACTAAGTTTTGCTTGTCTTTGATGTTACAACAGAAATACCAACTAAATACTTGGTATATATGGCAACTTACTTTCAAAAACAGAGATTATTGCTTTTGCGTCAAGCGCTTGATAATTCAACAGCTAACTTTCGCCCTGGATAATGGGAAGCTATTGAAGAATTACTCCAGCAGCGATTGCGTTTATTCCTTGTTCTCGATGACGAAATACTTGGCTACAGCCTTAATCATTTACAGCAACCGAAAGATATAAAATTTCTGTCGGAATGCCTGAATGTCAGACTATCTCAAATGCAGATTTGGTTAAATATAACTGCGAATCAAGGTAATGTGAGAAAAATTAACAGACGAGTCGCTTATATAATCAATCCCAAAAACTAAACTTTCTTTATTATGATGGTGTCACAGGGGGTATTTATATTCTGGTCAGAGATTAAAGGCAATTCTGGGTATTGAAAACCCGAAAAACAATTGGTGTATAAAACATACAGTGTCTAATATATGGCGGTTCCCATTCAGATGCGGTACAACATTACATCACGAGGTGTAGGGGCACGGCACTGCCCATTGGTGTCAACTTAAGCTAAAAGCCTTTTCAAATCTCGTTTCCAGCCTCTGGGCTGGAAATGCTGCTCTTGGTGGCTCTGCCGCCAGCAAGAGAGGCGGAGTCTCTAGGACGGCATTCCCGGTCGGAGACTGGGAACGAGACAATATCTAAAAGCTGCTTCTAGGCTGACTTTCACGTTAAGTTGACACCAATGGGCACTGCCCTGCCCCTACGGGTGTACCTCACCTAAACGAGAGCCGCTATAAATAATAGGAGTTTAATAAGTGTATGGTGAGACAAATACTACCAAAAACTCAGACTTTATACGAGCAAGATTATTACCTTTGGATCAGGACAACGATCAACCAGCTTCGCGCTGGTCAGTTTTCATCTGTGGATTTAGATAATTTGTTAGAAGAATTAGAAACGATGGGAAGAAGGGAGAAGCGAACAATTGAAAGTTTATTAATTAAGCTTCTTGAACATCTACTAAAATTTAAGTGTTGGGATGAGGAACGAGAACGTAATCAAGGACATTGGAAAGGGGAAATCAGGACTTTTCGCAGAGAAATTAAAAAAGCTCTTAAAGATAGCCCTAGCTTAAAACCTTACATTTTAGAAATATTTGATGAGTGTTATCAAGACGCAAGGACAGAAGCAAGCGATCGCTCTCAACTTCCCATTGATACATTTCCTGTTGTACTTATTGGATCTCTAGAACAAATTTTAGATGAAAACTGGTTTCCTGAGTAGAAGTGGTGCGATTTGGCAAATATGATCATTAAATACTCAACTTGATGTGCGCTTAAACGCGATCGCCTACATAAGTACTGTATTGTATCCAAATAGAGCAGGAAATAAGTGCAAATACTTTTTAGCTTTATTTAGTCATGTTGCACAGTCTGCTTTTTATCATAACTATACGTAACCACCCATTGCTTCTCTACCAAACCCGATTAAAATAAATACGCAACTTGGGCTTCCATAGGAGTTATCCAGCCGTGCAGCCGGACTTAATAGGTTTGGAAATTAGTAAGGGGGAACTAAGACGTTTAACTGGGTTCGATCCAGAAGACGTTTTTCGACCCTCTGTTTTGCGAGATAGCAAGAAGCGATTAGGGTTTTTGATTAATGAAATGCTGGTGACGCTGGCGCTAACGCCAATAATTGTTGGTTTTGTTTATGCGTTTATTATTCTGCCGACAATTGGTTCTTCAATTCGACTAGGAATTCTCTTACTAATTTTAGTGCCAATGCCGATATTAGTGGGGCGATGGCTGTGGCGGCAGTTGACCTGTCCCGAAGGACTGACAATACTTTTAGATGAAGTTGATAAATATCATGACTTGATCAGCGCCATAGATATTAATGACCAATTGGCAGCATCAGGAAACGTAGAAAGCAGTTTCCATGACCGAGATCAAGTAACCGCCGCCCTGCAACTGATTAGAGAAGATTTAGTCCGCGCTTTGAAAACGGAACGAATTTTGCGAGATAATAAAAAATTGCTTGCTAATAACCAAGAGTTATTTGTGAATAATTTAGCCAGTCTGCAAGCTTTACAAGTTAGTAGTCAAGCAGGCGAATATGCTCAACTGCTAAATCAATCATTGCAAATTGCGATCGATGTACAAGCAGAAATCAGAAAATTGCACAAAGGCTGAGTAGAGTTTTTCTTTGCTGATGACTTTTTCAAAAAACAATCGCCCCGTTGACTTAAATGAGCAACAAACCCAAAATAATTGTCTTGGATGATGACCCTACAGGTTCTCAAACAGTCCACAGCTGCTTGCTGCTAATGCACTGGGATGTAGACACTCTACGCAGCGGGTTGCAGGATGATTCGCCGATTTTCTTTGTGCTGACTAATACTAGATCGCTAACGCCAGAGTCAGCTGCATCTATCACCAAAGAAGTTTGCCAGAACCTGAAAATCGCTTTAAATGCTGAAGGAATCGACGATTTTCTGATTGTCAGCCGTTCTGATTCTACTTTGCGGGGACATTATCCCATTGAAACTGATGCGATCGCACAAGAACTCGGCCCTTTTGATGCTCATTTTCTTGTACCAGCTTTTTTTGAGGGTGGACGCATCACTCGTGACAGTGTTCATTACTTGATTATTGGTGGTGTACCCACCCCAGTGCATGAAACTGAGTTTGCCCGTGATTCAGTCTTCAGCTACCATCACAGTTACTTACCCAAGTATGTCGAAGAAAAGACTCAAGGACGAATTAGTGCCGAAGCTGTAGAAAGGTTTCTCTTAGCGGATATTCGCGCTGGTAGTTTGGAACGCTTGTTACAACTTAATGGTAATAAGTGCGCTGTTGTAGATGGTGAAACTCAAGATGATCTCAACCGCTTTGCAATAGACATATTAGCAGCAGCAAGTCAAGGGAAACGCTTTCTGTTTCGCAGTGCAGCAAGTATTTTAACGTCTTTAGCCGCTTTACCACCGCAACCCATTGCCGCCGAAAACATGGCGCAGTACGTGCGAAAAGGCAAACCAGGTGCGGTAATTGTTGGTTCCCATGTGAAAAAGACTACTCAGCAATTAGAGGCGCTGTTACGAGTAGAAGGAACAGTGGGAATTGAAGTAAATGTAGCGCGATTACTTGATGATGGGGCAAATCAATCTGCGGCACTGCTAACTGAAATTCAGGAAAATACACGGGCGGTACATGAGGCTGGCAAAACACCAGTGGTTTATACTAGCCGTCAGGAACTGAGTTTTAAAGATGTCAACACCCGATTGGAATTTGGGGCAAAAGTTTCAAGTTTATTGATGGATATTGTGCGGGGTTTACCATCTGATATAGGATTCTTAATCAGCAAAGGTGGTATTACCTCAAACGATGTCTTGAGTACTGGACTAGCTTTAACTTCAGCCCGCTTACTCGGTCAAATTTTAGCTGGTTGTTCAATGGTGTTAACGCCATCCGATCATCCCCAGTTTCCCGATTTGCCTGTGGTGCTGTTTCCAGGTAACGTCGGCGATGCTGATGCGTTGGGGACAATTCATCAGAGGTTGACCAAAACAGTCTAGAGTGTTTAGTGAAAATAAAAATAATTCCGAACTACAGCGGATTGCAAGTTAGTGAGGTACAGTATTTTGGTCTGCAAGCCAGATAAAAAGCCTTTTTTATTACAGCAGTTTTCAGGTATTTAGACCACGACTGAGACGGTGAATGGAAAGTAGGAACTGATGTAATTCAATTACTTGATAAAGCGCTGTAACTCCTCCTGTCTACTGCCTCCTGCCCCCTGCCTCCTGCCTCCTGCCTCCAATCTCCGCACTTTCTTACCTGACACTGATCTAATATTGGTAATTATTCGGAGTGTCCCTTGTCTTTTGGCTAGTACTGCATGACTTCTGATTCTGCGATTCCCAATCTAAAGTCAAATTCTGCACTTCCTAATGCAGAACCAAACTCTATCCATTCCGAGGTAGAGGTAAATCCTACTATTTCTGATGTAGAGTCAGATTCTATCCTCCCGGATGCGGAGTTAAAATCTGTCCTCCTTTATTTAAAATCAAATACTGTCCTTGAGGATGTAAAGTCAAATCCTGCTAACCCTGATGTAGAGTCAAATACTGATACGGCATCAGATTTTATCCTTACTGATTCAAATCCTAATGAGTCAGCATTACCAGGGCATCGCGTAAATGACAATACTCAAGTCCAGTTAAAAAGTAAGGAGGGACGACTTTTATTAATTTTGCCCCCGGAATCTCAACTATCTGCCTCAGAACTCAGTTGGTCTGATATTTGGCAACAAATAAGACAGCGTTTGAATGCAGGCGATCGCTTTCGGATATCTAATACTCCTGTGCATCTAATGGCACAAGACCGCCTAGTAGATGCTAGACAACTCCAAGAACTCGCCGAGGCTTTGAGTGAAGTCCAACTCCGGCTCATATCTGTCTCGACTAGTCGTCGGCAAACTGCGATCGCAGCCGTAACATCTGGGTATTCTGTAGAACAATTACAGCCAGTAAGTTCCCTGAGTTCAGAGCCAACGGCTACAGCCATACCCCAAGCAGATGCCCTCTATTTAGAAATGACAGTCCGCTCTGGAGTAGAAATTCGTCATCCTGGTACAGTAATTCTCTTGGGAGATTTAAATCCAGGTGGTATTGTAATTGCAGATGGAGATATTATCATCTGGGGCCGCCTACGTGGAATTGCTCATGCTGGTGCTGGAGGCAATCGTGAGTGTCTGATTATGGCCTTGCAAATGGAACCAACCCAATTGCGGATCGCAGATGCTGTAGCTAGGGCACCAGAAAAACCGCCAATGCAGTTTTCTCCAGAGGTGGCACATATTACGCCCCAAGGAATTCGCATCGCTAGGGCTACTGATTTTTCCAGAAACCAATTCACCAAGAGCAATCAAGAGCCATAAATATTTACTTAAAGGATGAAGTAGATAAGGATGAAATAAAACAAATATTAATGCCTCGCCCTCATTAGGGAGAACAGATATTTCTTCATACTTGATACGATACTTCATACTTTATACTGCAATTTACTGTTTTATATTTTCTGAACCCTTATTGACCGTATTTCTATCATGACTCGCATTATTGTGATTACCTCCGGCAAAGGAGGAGTGGGTAAAACCACAGTTTCAGCAAATCTGGGCATGGCTTTAGCCAAAATGGGGCGTCAAGTTGCCTTGGTTGATGCGGATTTTGGTCTGAGAAATTTGGATTTGCTGCTAGGGCTAGAAAACCGCATCGTCTATACTGCGGTGGAAGTTTTAGCCAGAGAGTGCCGTTTAGAACAAGCTTTGGTGAAAGATAAGCGCCAACCCAATCTCGTCCTCCTGCCGGCAGCCCAAAATCGCTCCAAAGATGCAGTCACGCCTGAACAGATGAAGTTATTGGTGAATGCACTGGCGCAAAAATATCAGTATGTGATCATCGATAGCCCCGCCGGCATTGAAAATGGCTTTAAAAATGCGATCGGCCCGGCAAAAGAAGCACTAGTTGTCAGCACACCAGAAATTTCCTCAGTTCGTGACGCTGACCGGGTAGTGGGGTTACTAGAAGCACAAGGTATCAAGCGTGTTCATTTAATAATTAACCGCATCAGACCCGCAATGGTGCAGGCAAATGATATGATGTCAGTGCAAGATGTTCAGGAACTTCTCGCCATTCCCCTGATCGGGGTAATCCCTGACGACGAGCGTGTTATTGTATCTACCAATCGCGGCGAACCCTTAGTGTTAGCGGAAAATCCCTCTTTAGCTGCCACAGCCTTTGAGAACATTGCTCGTAGATTAGAAGGGGAAAGTGTCGAATTTCTGGAGATCGACTCGTCCCAAGACAGCATCTTCGCCCGTCTACGAAGGTTGTTGTGGACAAAGATTGTTTAACTTACTTTTCCAGTCTCCGCCCCAGACCTATTCGTAATGATTGAACTTCTAGAACGACTTTTTTCTCGCGGTCCTGATAGCAGTCGAACTCAAGTTAAACGTCGCCTGCAATTGGTGATTGCTCATGATCGCGCTGACTTAGATCCTCAAACGTTGGAAAAAATGCGGAAAGAAATCCTAGATGTAGTCTGTCGCTATGTCGAAATTGAGACGGAGGGCTTGGAGTTCTCCTTAGAAAGCAACCAACGAACGACAGCTTTAATTGCTAATTTGCCCATCCGCCGGGTGAAGGGTGCTATACCTGAGTGGGAAAGAGGTGATAAGCCTCTGTAGTTTTTATTTTAAATATTTTTAATTTAGCATTGCTGTTTTCGTCAGTTTCGCTCTATTTTCATAAGTTTTAGTTACTAACTTCACAACAGAATTATTAGCATTCCAGTCCATAGTGGATGCCAAGTATAACGCTGCTTCAATCTCTAAACGGATATTCAGTTGTTAGTTGTAGGTGAATTCTCCGATACGCTTCATAAATTGAGTACGGAGAGAACTATTTTCTAGTCCATTATTTTAGACTTATCAAAAGCCTAGAAGCAATGCCTACGGCGGGAAACTACGCACGATTCAGAACGAAAAATATTTATCACATAAAAAAATCCCGTTGTCGCCAGTGACCACAACGGGAGTATATAAGATTTTTAATAAACTATCGGTAGGCCATTTGTGGGCCTGCCCAAATTTCTGTAACCTTTTTACCAAAAGTAATCGGCTGATCTTCGTCTGTTGTAGGTACAGTCTTGCCATCATTAGCAACTTGCATTAGTGGCCAGTTTTCGTCGCCCAATTCACCCGCACGAAATAGCACATGATTCGGTTGCCTTTTACTCCAACCTAACAATACTGCAATTTTTTCATGCTCATCTTCCTCATTAGCAGGAGCAACTGTGTTAGCGTGATTTTTTTGCCGATCCCAAATAACTGCACTATCTGTGGAATCGCCTGTGTTAAATATACCTTCAAACTTACGTGCTAAGAAGCGATCGCCTTTTTCTGACCAGCTAACTGGAACTAATACCCCAATTTTACCACTCGTATCAGTTTCTTCTGATGATGCCGCTTTTACAGCCTTTACCTTTAATAAAGGATCGCTAACAGGAGTAGTTGAAGCCATCACCCACAACTTCTTGCTTTGCATATCTTGGACAAACAGAACGCTGGTGACGCTGCTGTTGTACATTTCGGGTTTTACCTCTAGTTGCACCCGGCTATAAATAGCATATTTACCATCTGGAGAAACCACGGGTACGCTACGGTAGTGACGCACTCCCGAACCACCCTTGGAAGCAATAGCTTCTTGAGTCGCTGTAATCCATTTCCAAGGAATAGGATGAGGACTACCTATAGGATCTATTTGTTCTGCTTGGGACTCATCACGTGGTTCAGTAACTGGTATTTCCGTCGTTGTAGTTGGTTGTGATTCTCTAAGAGTTGGTGCTACTTGAGTTGCTGTCAAAGATCGAGTAAAAGACTTTTCTCTAAAAAGAGAATTTTCTTGACCTTTCAAAGACTTGATATTAGCAGCTTTGAGTTTTCGTACTAAATTAAGCTGACTGACAGGAACATCCGTTAATGGTGCGAGTTCAACTGCTGCCAAAGAATCAGGAACAATTAAATCGCTGTTTGACACAGAACTATCTGTTTGATCCAAAGGCTCAATTTTATCCGCTAGTAATACTTGCGGTTCCTGGACAGCAGTACTTTGTGTTGGCACAGAATCAAATTCTTCTGTTGAGGAGTTGATTTGATCTGTTGTGAATATTTCAGCTATCTCAGGTTCCCCAACTACAGCTATTTCCTTTGATACAGAGTCAGAGCCTCCAGTTATGGAAGTTAGTTTAGCTACTTCGGATCTCACTGGGATCGAGTGACCCGATGCCCCTAGTAAGGGTGCGATCAGTATCACAACGACAACGTAATTGAGAAATGGTTGCGCGCGGAACCATCCTGACAGCAAAAGGGGTTTAAGCATTTGTAGACTCTCTAGAGGGGGCGATCGCTATGTGAGAAGCAATACCTATGCAGCAATGGGGCAGGCGGTAATTATATGTATAACAAGAAACTAAAAACAATGACTAGATATTTTCTTCAAAGTTTGCAGAGTTTTACAAAAATTAAGTATCATTGTCTACACCTTTACATACTCAGGTACTGAATGTTTTTTGTCAAAAATATGCGAGTATAGTAAATATGCTGAGAACTCAGTAATTACTACACGATGTATAAGGCTGCTGTTGCTATACCCAACCACACCAAAAACAGGTACTAGTTAAGGGAGATCCAAGGTATAGTTTGGGCTAATGAAGCTGCCAACCAAGAGTAAGATAACTCGGCTGTTGGGGATCGTACTAGCGATCGCTAGTACACAGAAAAAAAGCCAAGTTACACACTAATATAAGAGGGCAAACCCTCATAATGGTAAACGTGAGGCGTTACGTAAAAAGCTGGGAAAGCAGATGCATAATACATCATACTCAGAAAACACTGCTATCAGCAACCCAAAGTTATAAACTGCAATCTCAACTACAGAAATAGCTAGAAGACGCAATAGTTTTTTACAGACCCAACTGTATTTAACGCCAATTTTCGGCAAATCAGCAGGAACACAACAAAATTTACTCGGTAGATGCTCTAGTGGCTCGTGACGAGACACCACTAAACGATTAGGTTAACTAAAGGCAATGCAGTTTATAGTACCTGTTACACCTGTTAACTTAACTATTAAGTTAATCAAGCAGCCTTTGGTTTCACCAATACGAAAATATTGTACCACCAAACAGCCGATATTATTTACCATTAACTAATGACTAACGATTAACAAGTAATTATTAATGAAAATAGTATTCTTTGGTACACCACAGTTTGCGGTGCCCACATTGGAAAAGTTATTGAATCATTCAGAATTTGAGGTGTTGGCAGTTGTCACCCAACCAGATAAACGCCGGGAACGCGGAAATAAACTTACTCCTTCACCCATAAAAGCGATCGCTACTGCTCACAACTTACCAGTATGGCAACCCGAACGGGTGAAAAAAGATACTGAAACTTTAGCCCAACTCAAACAATCAGACGCAGATGTGTTTGTTGTTGTTGCCTATGGACAGCTTTTATCATCAAAAATATTGAATATGCCAAAGTTGGGCTGCATTAATGTGCATGGCTCGATTTTACCGAAATATCGGGGTGCAGCGCCCATTCAGTGGTGCTTGTACAACGGTGAGAAGGAAACGGGGATCACGACCATGTTGATGGATGTGGGGATGGATACCGGCCCAATGCTACAAATAGCCACTACACCCATTGGATTACTGGATAATACCCAAGATTTAGCTGAAAGACTAGCTGCGATTGGTGGGGATTTGTTGGTGGAAACTCTGTTGAAGTTGGAACGCCAGGAAATTCAACCAATTCCCCAAGATAATTTAGCAGCTACTTATGCACCTCTGATTCAAAAAGAAGATTATGGTTTGGATTGGTCAAAAAGCGCTATCCAACTACACAATCAAATCAGAGGCTTTTACCCTAACTGCACCGCTACCTTTCGTAACAACCTGTTTAAAATCACCGCTTCTGCTCCCCTTGGTTCTATAGGCGATGTCTGGCGACAAGCCGCTCCGCGTCTACGCGATCTACCACCAGAATTACAAGAAATAGCATATAAATTACCCGATTTGTCAAACTTATCAGATAAACCGGGAGTTGTAGTGAGCATTGCCAAAGGAATTGGGGCGATCGTCCAAACTGGGGAAGGTTTGTTGCTGTTGCGAGAGGTTCAGCTAGCTGGTAAACGTCCCCAGTCGGGATGGGATTTTGTTAATGGTACCCGCTTAACTGTGGGAGAAGTTTTTGGTGCGGGTAGTTGAGATAGTTGAGGGAGTTGAGGGAGATAAGGGAGAATAACTGTTAACTTCTAACTGTTAACTTCTAACTTTTCATAAAAGCGGCAAGATTCGCAAGGGCCATCTGGGTTGACTGCACAGCGCATGATTTCTGAATGAGCATTGTAGGAGCAGGTAGCATCGCCAATTACCCAACGCCCTGCTACCAAACTTTTCTCGGATGGTCGTTTAGCCGACTGCACGTAAATGGCAATATTATGCAAGCGGTAGCGCCCTGCTCTAAGTTGGTATCGATGGCGGCGTTCTAAAACTGCGTAGGTTTTACCTTCAAAATCGAGATAGTTTCCGGGTTGGGGTGTCCAATCAAGTTGCACTTTACCGAGGGACTCACGCGGATGCGTCAGAATCACCTCGGTTTCTAAAGAGTCTGGCTCCATAAGCTTATGTGATTTGATTTACATTCTAAGGATGGTATTGCAATAGCTTCCTTTAGCTTACCGAATTTAGATTACAATTAATGACTAACTCTTCGCGTCCCTACGGATTAAGGCAACCAAAAGTCAGGTAGGATAGATTTGCCGAAGTCACGCAAAGTTTGGTTGAGCGATCGCGCCACTTGGATATGCGCTTCATCCTCTTCTACAGCTAAAATCTCAGATGGCTGACCTTCTCCCAAATAAGACACCACCAAATTCGCCGCCTCCAAACCAGTAACATAAGCCTTTTCCTGTGACCAGGAACCATGAAGGTTCACAATCCAATCCCCACTCATAAACACATTCTCAAAACTTGTTTTAGCGGGCAACATATAACGATAACTACCAGGTGCAAAGTGAGTCACCGCTTGAGGCAGCCGAATTACGCTGCTATCAATGATCTTTGCCTCCCGAAACGTCGGTACACAAGTTGCTAAATAACCCTGAACTATTGGTAAAATCTCCTCATCACTCAAACTGAGAAACTGATTTGCGTGATAAAAATCAGCTTCTATAACTGTTCCTGGCTCATCCCGATATTCATCATGTAGAGCATTCAAATCAAAAAACGTCCAACCTGTACTTGTGTCGAATCCAAAACAAGCATTAGAAGGACGAGGAATATCAATTTTGCGGTCAAACCATAGCCGCGTTGCCAAAACATCAATTGCTCCTAAATTGCTTAAATTACGGAATTCTTCACGGCTTTGTAAACAAGGGCTAGTTGAGACAATTTTCTTCATACCCGTGATTCCAACCGCAAAAATCACTGCATCTGCATCAAAAACTTCATCGCCACAAACCACACCCTTTGCTCGATGATTACTATCAACAATTAAGTCTGTAACCCGTCGCTTAGGCAGTACTCGCACGCCAGCTTTTTCAATCCGTTCCACCCAAGGACGAAATATCTTTTCTCCAACAGTTCCTCGACACCAAACTACATCAAAATCTGGTTGATGAGCCAGAATAAAAAAGTAAAGCATCCCTAAAGTTGCTGCGGCTGAACATTGTTCGCCAGGGGCAAACAAGCCCACTAATAACATTGGTTCAAAAGCATCGCGGTAAAGCCGTGCAGAAACGTTAAAGTCTTTGAACAATTCACGGGCAGTTACAAAGTCATAGCGCCGCCAAGCTGCATCAGAATTGTCAAAATCAACAACAGCATAAAGTAAAGGCAACGCACTGAGACGGTCAATTAGTGGCAGCCGCTTAAACTGAGTGTAGAGAAAAGTTCCTAGTGGCGAGGGAAGTCGTGGTAAGTCTTGAAAAATTGGTGATTCAACTTCCAAACCTGCTGGCGAATATTGTGAAGAACGAGTCCAAGTAGTAAAAGGATTAATTCCTAATTCATTGATTAGGGAAAAAATGTTTTTGTAAGGATACCAGAAGCCATGAATGCCAGCTTCAACAGATTTTCCGGCGGCTGTTTGCCAACCTGCCACTAATCCACCGGGATAGGGACCTGCTTCTAGAAGTGTCACATCATAGCCTTGTTTTGCCAAGTGGTAGGTTGCTCCTAAACCAGCCCAACCTGCACCTACAACCACCACCCGTTTTTGTTGTGACCCTTCTACCACCATCCCAGCCTCCGATTGTTGCAGTCTATCAACTAATGTATACGAACTTGCCGCTCTCATCAGATGACGGCTTGCTATTACAACGGTTTTCGTTTGGATGCAATACGTGCTTTGGTAGCACAGTTGTGCGCCTCTACGAACTATATGCCATCGAATTGCAAACAGTTATAGACTTTGAAGAAAGGCTCAAGTGGAGCGCTTCAGTAAAAATCCCTTGCGGTTAATGCTGAGTTAAGAGTATAACAGAAAACAGACTTGACTATTCATGAGGAATAATCCTAATGACTCAATTAGCAAATACAAAATTCAGTTTAAATGACTTTGAATTACGAGATGGCATTTATTTTCCTAGTGACTATGAACAATTGAATAATACTCAACATAAAAAAACATGGGACGCAATTGGTAAAACATATTATGGTTCCCAAAAAATTGAAAAAGTTGCAGATACATCGCCCATTAAACAAGATTACACTCTGCTAACTGGCACACCTGGAGGGACTTGGAACAAATTTCCATTGAATAAATCTGTTGGCTCTATTCTAGAGATTGGTTCTGGTTATGGTCGCGCACCTTTGCATCTCTCGAAAGCGAAAAATCTGAGATGTGAAAAATATTATGGAATTGATATTTCTGAACCTTTGTTGCGGCGGTTAATTAAGGTTAAACAAGAATATAATTTTTTTCCAGAGGCTGAATTTAACTTGATTTGCACTTCTGCTGAAATATTGCCTTTAGAAGATAATTCTATAGATTTGGTAATTTCTAACTGCGTTTTTATGCATATAGCAGATGCACAATTAAGAAGTTTGTTAGCTGATATATCTCGTGTACTAAAACCTGGTGGAATTTTTGTTTTTAATCATTCCTTTCACAATAAGTCTTGTCCTTCTCATATTATCCACAATTTTATCAGAAGGCTGAATCCATTTGTGAGAAATCCAGTTTATCTCAAGCAATATTCTGCTACTGAAATAAATGAAATGTTAGCGACTGCTGGCATCCAAACTAAGTGCCCACAATACATCGTCGAACCAACGCAAGAATATGCAATTTTGCCGGAAACCATTAAAGGAATTCCAGTGCCCTTTGCTAATGCTATTAACAGAAGTCTTAAACCATCAGATGCTTTAAAAGAAACTTTTGCCTATGGTTTTAGTGCCTACAGCACGAAACTGGACTAATTAAAAACTATCTTGCTGTCATTAGTATTCGACAACCTAAAATTGCTGGGTAAGAGTGGGAAGTAGAGACGCGATTCATCACGTCTCTATGGAGTCAGGAAATTACAAACTTTTTACCCCGGAAAGTAGCCAAAGTGCAAGATTTTTTTATTAACTGAATACAAAGAATCTACAGAGGCATAACATTGTTGTGCCTTTGTTTTTGCAAGAAAACCTTTTAAACAATAAAATCTAAAAGTGTAGATACGTTTGTAGTATCTTGCACAACAGCAATTAGGTCACTATTTCTGTAAATCAGGGTATCTAAGGCTGCGGTACCGATGAAATTAGAGGTTTTTTGAAGACTGTAAACATTGATACTACCACCAATCCTAATTTTGTCACCTTCCGATCGCTTGAAGTCTGTGATGATGGCATATCCACTACCCAAATAATCAATGTTGGTAAAAGATCCGTTATAACCAAGACTAAATGTATCCGCCCCAGCACCGCCAGTATACCTGTCAATTTCGCTACTATCACCGCCGTAGCCACTCAAGAAATCATTGCCTGCACCACCAAGCATTGTGTCATTTCCACGTCCGCCGTACAGCAGATCGTTACCATCTTGACCACTCAAGTAATCATTGCCTGCGGGAGTACCGCTACCATTAGTGATTTCGTCACCAAAGAGGACATCACCACCTATTCCACCATAAAGAGAGTCATTACCAGCCCCACCGATTAGGTTGTCAATACCATCACCACCGAAGATATAATCGTTCCCGCCTTTGCCTTCAAGGTAATCGTTTCCTCCAAAACCACTCAGATAGTTTGAGTAATCGTTTCCTGTAATCTTATTGTTGAGGCTGTTGCCGAAGCCATAGTAAGCAGTATCCGCATACAACAATGTCAAATTCTCCAGATTTGCTCCGAGAGTGTAGTTTGTATAGGATGCAACTGTATCAGTGCCCTGGTTACTATATTCAATAATGGTGTCAGCCGTATCCCCCGTCGCAGAGATGATGTAAGTATCATCGCCTGTTCCACCAAATAAACTATCAGTGCCTGCTCCACCCCATATAAAGTCATTGCCTGCTTCACCAAAAATAACATCGTTGCCGTTATCTCCGAAGAGATAATCTTTGCCTGCACGCCCTAGTATGGTGTCGTTACCGTTGCCCCCATAAACATAGTCATCTCCTTCTCCAGCATCGATAATATCGTCTCCGCCTTTGCCATAAATTCTATCGTTGCCTGCATAACCAAAAATGGAGATGTCAGCGGATTCAGTACCGTTTAAATTGTCATTACCAGAAGTGCCGTAGATAGCAGCCATAAATAATCCCTTTTGCTATTTTTCTTAGGACTTACGCAAATGTCATATCTTTTTCGTAGAGGATTTTCAGGGCGGAGTCTTTGCCTTTGCTATCCCATAACAGAAAATATATCTGCTAGTTGCGTGAGTCTTAACATATTCTTTCTCCAATATGAGTATTCTGTTTTTCAGATTTTCTTCATTGTTCGTAATCTAATTGACCAAGTTTTACCAACTTTTAGAGATTAAAGTTGGTAAATTAGGGATTAATTGAGCTAACTCTTCCCCACGCAACTATGCCATTGGATTTATCGCCTCTTTGGATATCACTCAAAACTTCATTACTTGCTACATTTATCACCTTCTTCTTGGGTATCGCTGCTGCCTACTGGATGCTGGGATATCGTGGCAAAGGTAAATCGTTGATTGAGAGTATCTTTATTGCGCCACTGATTTTGCCCCCCACCGTTGTAGGCTTCTTGTTGCTGCTATTTTTTGGCAAAAATGGCCCTGTAGGGAAACTCATGCAGGCTTTTGACTTCACCATTGTCTTTACTTGGTATGGTGCTGCGATCGCAGCTACTGTAGTTGCTTTCCCATTAATGTATAAAACTACGCTAGGAGCGTTTGAACAAATAGATGGTAATCTGCTGCGAGTAGCTAGAACCCTTGGTGCAACTGAAGCCACAATCTTTTGGCGCATCAGTTTCCCCTTAGCGCTACCCGGCATTGTAGCTGCCACAATGCTCGCTTTTGCCCGTGCTTTGGGAGAATTTGGTGCGACATTGATGCTGGCTGGTAACATTCCCGGACAAACGCAGACAATCCCAATGGCGATTTATTTTGCTGTGGAAGCGGGAGCAATGAACGAAGCGTGGTTTTGGGCGATCGCAATTATGGTGATTTCTTTATCTGGAATTATTGCAGTCAACTTCTGGCAAGAATGGAGGGAAAAGAGGAGGGGAGCAGGGAGCAGGGAGCAGGGGGCAGGGGGAGAAATTCTCTACACGCCGCACTCTAGCTTTGAATCTGGTGGATTATTTATCAACATTGAAAAAATCCTTCCTAGCTTTCATTTAAAAGTTGGTTTCAATACTGATGAGCAACCTTTGGGATTGTTAGGGGGTTCTGGAGCAGGTAAAAGCATGATTTTGCGATGCCTGGCGGGAATAGAAACGCCCTCTTCTGGACGTATAGTTTTAAATGGTAGAGTCTTGTTTGACTCTGAACAAGGAATTAATCTACCTAGCCGCGATCGCCGCATCGGTTTTTTAGTGCAGAATTACGCCCTGTTTCCCCACATGAGTGTGGCGCAAAATATCGCTTTCGGCTTGCCCAAAAAATTATCTGCTGGTAGTATTCGGGTGCAGGTAGAACAGCAACTAATAGCGATGCAGTTGCAGGGATTAGGCGATCGCTATCCGCACCAACTTTCAGGGGGTCAACAACAACGGGTAGCCTTGGCAAGAGCTTTGGCAAGTCAACCGGAAGCGTTACTTTTGGATGAGCCATTTTCCGCACTTGATACCCATTTACGTAGCCAATTAGAACAGCAAATGACAGAAACTCTAGCTGGCTATCAAGGTGTGACTCTATTTGTCACCCATAATATGGAAGAAGCTTATCGGATTTGCCCGAATCTGTTGGTATTGGAGCATGGTAGAGCTGTTCACTATGGCAGCAAACATGATATTTTTCAGCATCCTACTACCGTTAGTGTTGCCCAACTTACCGGATGTAAAAACTTCTCTCGCCTTATTCTCCAGTCGTCGCAACAAGTGGAAGCAATTGATTGGGGTTGTACTCTTCAAGTAATTGAACCAATCAAGAGCGAATTATCCCACGTCGGCATTCGTGCCCATCAATTCATTTTTACCAACGACTCATCACAGGAAAATACTTTTCCCTGCTGGGTAGTACGAACAAGTGAAACGCCCCACCGGATGACGTTGTTTCTAAAACTACATTCGGCTGGCAAGAATTCTCAAGATTACCATCTGCAAGCTGAAGTCTTCAAAGAAAAATGGGTGACTATGAAAGAGCAGCCTTTTCCTTGGTATGTGCGTTTAGATCCTCTGCGCTTGATTTTGATGGAGTGAATCCCCAGTGAGTTATTCGTCCTGCTGGGTAGTCTCTTCATACTCGCGAATCTTAAAAGCAGTATCGCGCTGTAAAAACTGCTGAACATCGCGTGTGTAGAAAAGAAGCCGTTTGAATTTGTGGTTAATTTTTTGATCTAGCTGACCAAGAACCATCTGAACAACATCTTTCCGATTTATGTATTCTTGGATGTGTAAATCAAATTTTTTATCTAAATCTCTGATTTTTTCAGCATTACCGGCATAAACTTTTAAAGCTTCCTCAATCTGAGAAATCGAAGACGAAATTCGATTCATTTTACTAATGACGTTGACCGCTACACCTGCCAAAACCGAAGCGCTAACAAGAATCCCTAAAAATACTCCTGTAGTTTCAAGAGTTAGTGTTATACCTGGGGGGCTGGAAGAGTTTGTAGCAGCTATTGTTGAGTAAGTTTTAACATCAAGTTTCATTTCAATTGTTGAGTATCTGGTCTAGTTTAAAATTAATATTACCGAACTCTTGATTTAGCAATATTTCCTCGGATGTATCATCTACTCCTGTGTACTCCCACACTGTCACAGAGGCACGAGGAAACCACCTTGGTACCTTGATACCGACAGCGTAAGATGTAGAAATTTTTTCAAAAAGAATCAGGTTGATTTGGCTTAAAAATAATGGTTGACCTTTAACCGTAGTTGCATCTTGACTGCCACCAACTACAAGCCCAGTGCTAATTTTTTGGTTAATGTATCCGGCAAATCTCCATATTGAATCTGCCGGGACATCAGTCTCTACACTAACTGCAAGAATAAATTTATCGAGCAGGAATGGTATTGCTATTTCAGGAATAGGATTAATTAAATATTTTCCATTCTGCATTGGAACCTGGACAGCATTAACGTTGATAGAGTATATGCTTTGCCAGTTATCACTATTATTTAATTCAACTACTCTCACACTCTTGCTATCCGTGAGAAATTACAAAATCAACGTGGTCAGCAAATTCATCTAAAATCTCAAACGGATTAGGGATGCCGTAATACTCCAGTTTATCGAGGTATTCAACAATATCAATTTTCCCGGTTAGCCAGTCTCTACCCGCTTGGTTGATGGCAAGCATTCCCTGAAATTCAGATTCGGAACAGTTACCATCAACATCGACAGATAGCAGGTCTAACGGATCATTTGGAGTCCAAATAATTCCAGTGCGTTCTGCTATCTTGCTCATTAGCCTTCAGGAGTGAATTTAGCCCGGTTTTTACCGTCGTTTCCTGCCAAGAAGGTAGTGTAAGCTGATTCACCTTTGATAGCCAAAACAGCCGCATCGTAGTCTTGTCCACCAGCATTTTGACCAAAAGCACAGGTAACAGAATCTACATCCGGTTTTTTGTAGGAAGCACCAATAATCCGACTATTTTTTGGAGTAGTCCCAGGTACAACAGCGGTAAGCGTTAGCTTGGCAAACTTAAACTTTGCCGTGTTAATCAAAATTGGCGTGGTTAAGGCCGCAAATTCAGTGCCAGTGGTCGTATAGCTGGCAAGCAGCCCACGTAGCACCTCAGCCGTCCCAGCTCCTTGCCCGGTTTGTCCGCTCTTGATTAATCGAGCAGGTAGGTAGACCTTGGTAGCCCCAGCAGTGCCAAATGGAGAAACATAGCCTGTTTCTCTTTCTGTTTTCACACGTTTGGTTTCGTCGGTGACTGTGGCATAAGCAGCTTGTCTTGCGGCTGGATCGAGTGCAAGCCAAGCTTTATATTTGTCATAGCGTGGCTTTTGTGACTCGTAGCGTTGCAGGTCTCTAAAACCCATAATTTTTTACTGGTGATAATTGTTACAGCTTTCACCAACTCTAGCCCTTTAAAATCCTTAGAATTTTCTATGGAAACCTAATAGGTTTTTACCTTTATTTTCAGCCACAGTCCGCCCGTGACATCTATTGCACATCAAGGATATTTGACTAATCCCTGGTTTTGAAGCGTTGTATCTAGTAAAAAGACTGGTGGGACAAGATTCCCTAAAGATATGTAGGCACTTCTGAATCTGAGAATCGCCACAGGTCTATACCGCCGATTTTGTACCTGTTTGCCTAAGATCGTGACTTTCCCAGCTGTTGCCGTTGTCGTACTGGGTTTGTCAGGGTCGTTTACGATCACTCTCTCTGCTTGAAAGGGTACATCAATCACGTTACAAATTTTTTGATAAATTTCTACTCCGTCAGTCCGAGAATTGACAAGCAAATAATTGCCTTTTGGAAATCCATTATCAGGGTCAGTATAACTAGCTGATTTATTCCCTGCTGTGTAACTTATTCCCCTACTACTTGATAAAAAACTAGTTTTAATTTCATTAGCAATTTCTGTCATGTTCGCCTTGGTAATCGCTGGTTTGGCGTTTCCAGTTGAACAAGAAAATTTCATTAATCTTACAGATTTTTCATGCTGTATGGGTGACTCTTCAGGAGGGGAAGCAGATTCATCTTGAGAGAAAACAAAAAATAATTGTGGATGTCCAGCAACAGGAGGAGCTACATCAAGTCTATTCCCATAGAAAACTGCTAGATTTTTTTTACCGTAGCCAATAACGTTGTAAAAAAGGTCTGACCTCATCCAAGAGGCGTACATATTATCGTTGTCTAAAGCCCGGCAAGCTAGCTTTAAAGATGGTCTTACCCCGGATAAATCACCATTACCTTGAACATCTTTAAAGTATCTATCGACCCGGCGATTATGTTCTTGATTCCAAGTTCTCTGGAGATGTTCAATATTGTCAAAACCTTCTGGCAAGGACATTCTTTAATCCTCCCCATCAAATAAGTCTGAAAAATCAAAATCTAATGGTTGAGAATCAGTTTTAGACTGAGCTTCCTTGGCTTTTAATTCGTCAGGTTCTGGAATAGCTGTAGCTTTGTTTGCAGGCTTATCATCTTCTTTTACGGCTTTTACAAACTCGGTTGCAGCTGTTGTTGATTCTGTTACGGCATTTACCACATCTAATGGTGCTTGCGTCACCATTTGGATGGTACTTGCACCGTTTTGCAAACTTTCTAAAGCCTGAGTGACGCGATTGAATTTAGGCTGTGGGTTCATCCAGCCATAAGCATTTTCTAAAATCACTCCGCCTTTTTTTAAAGCATTTCCTATCTTCCCTGTGTAAGCTGCTATCAATTCTGAAGCTTGTAGAATAGTTTGGGATAAGTTTAAAAAGCTATTAAGAAGATTGGTGGTTGCCTGATATATCCTATTAGCCTTAGCCCAGGCTTCTTTTAAATTAGTATAATTATCGGTTCCGATTGCACCTTTAATTAAATTTTCAATACTACCGGATATAACGCTACCTAAATCAAAAGAAGATCCATCTTCTTTTTTTAGTCCGATTAAAGTAAGCAAGTTATTAATTGCACCTAACAAAGTTTGCCCAATGTCATTACTTAGCATCAAAGCATTGTGTACTGTGGCTGCAAAAATTAAGATATTAAGCACTCTATCGAGATGCATCCAATCAGCAAAGCGTGACAGCTTGCCACCGATACCACCCGGAAGTTGATCGCCCAATCTTGATAATATTGTTTGCTGTCCTTGGAGT
>NZ_WBKL01000046.1:0-63458 GCF_015714705.1 Nostoc sp. NZL
GTAATATTTCTGCTATTATTTCATCAGTCTTGCCATCCGCAGCCATTAGTAATGTGTGTGCACGCCGAATTTCTCTGGCTTTTGCTGAACCCTTTTTGACTAGAGCCAGTAGTTCTTCCCTCTGTGATTCACTCAGATTAATTTGATACTTTTTGCTCATACACCCTTTTTCCTTCTTCTGCGATCGCTTGTCTGCTTGTGAATACCAATGCATCCACATTGCTATTTAATCACACTTGATTATAACCCCGCAAAATTAATGGGACAGACCACTAGTGGTCTGTCCCATTAATTTTGAGAGGGTTGAGAAACGAACCGCAAAGGACGCAAAGGGCGCAAAGGAAGAAAAATTAAGAATGAGTTTACCGATCATATTTAATGAGACAGACCACTAGTCTGCCCCCAGACTTATAGGTAAGGCGTAGGGGTAAAGGAGCATTTCCTACCCCTACTTGATAAACCTCGACTTTATGTAATTACATAATGCTCTTAGGAGTAGAAAGCTGATGAATATTCCCCGCTACTCTCAAAGTCAAGGTTTTGAAAAAGCCCCTTAAGGAATCCGCACTTTTCCCCAAACCGAGGAGTTACCTAACTTTCAAGGAACAAGAACTCGTGCGCTTGAAGCATAGTTTTTAAGCCCGAAAGCTAAAAATGCTGATGAATTGGAACGCTTTGTTGTGGCAGCCATTCGAGATCAGGCGTTTTGGCGAAGAAATTTTCATCCGGGAGATCCCAGCCACATCACTGAGGAGATGAAGCGATCGCCCCAATACTTAGAAGCAATGGATTCCCTAAATCTCCTCAAGGATACTGTTACTCTCATCGTGGTTAGTTTGGATCACTTTGCGACAGAACAAAAACCCACGGTCGTGCAAAACAACTGATTAATCCAACCGCTTCAAGTCATGCCTTTGTAGAAGCAGGAAATCATTACCTCAGTGCACTTTTGTGGATTTTACCAAGTGCATCCCGTGCGGCTAACATATTTGTTTGTGACGCAACACTTTGGAGTTCCGCGATTCATGGAGTTCAGAGTTTTGAGATTTTCTGGAAAAATTTAGCTTACCTTCAATTGTAAAAAATGACCTTTAAATCGACAAAATTAAAATCAAAAATATTGATTGTCTTGAGTTTGATTTTTATTCTCTTTATTAGCGTGATTTTGGCTAATAATCATGCCTTAGTAGTATATGTACCAGAAAAATTAAATACAAATCTTTTTTTAACTCATACATTTTATAATGAAACACGACATAACATGGTTAGTGCTGATTTTGGAGAGCAGTTTCAATTGAAAATTAGTGAAATTGCTAGTATAAACTCTGGAAAGGTTGAACTAACTTTACTAGACGTAACAGAAGATTCAAGATGTCCTTCCGATCTAAATTGTTTCTGGGCAGGACAAATACAAATTATTGTTAAAATTTTAGTAGATAAGAAAGATTTGGGAAAATCAAATTTGATTTACAATGCAAGCCGGAAGGATTTAGATATCAAAAAAATTGATAATTATTTAATAGAGTTTATTAAGGCTGAACCTTATCCCAAGAGTAATCAAAAAATAGAACTTTCAGATTATGTTTTTACTTTAGTAGTTTCTCTACTAAAAGATAATTAAGGAAGGTGTAGAATAACAAATTATTTGTCGTACTGGGTTGACAACACGCATTTACTCAAGTTTTATCCAGAATACTTGGTCGGATTTTATGTTTTCCCTTAAGTTTTTTCGCAACCAAAAAGTGGATATGATCGAATGACACCAAGAAAAGCTCTAAGCTATGCTCCATAAACATTACAGACGTTTATGCCATTAACCCTCTTCAATCACCCTAGGCAGAGTAAAAATATAAATCCTCGGATTGTGCATCAGAAAAAATGAAACCAATGAACTCATTCATAATCTGAATTAGCCATTGAAAACCAATTTGTAAATACCGATTGTTAAACAGTTTTATCCAAGGCTTTAGTAAACAAGAATAAATGTATGGTTGGAGAAACGTAAATTATTCAGTCGATGATTCCAGCCAGAAATCTGATTCCACCAAGGATGTCGGCAGAATTTTAATAACAAGTCTTTATCTGAAGAATTATTTTCAACATTTTCTGGTTCGTTTATACCGGAGAACTGCAAGCTGACCATTAAAAAGCACTCTCGACAATTTCCTACCAGCCTTCAATTTGATGGTAGTCAGTGAAGCGAAAATCTGCCCAACCTAGCTGATTTTTACACTGTTTGAAACCATATTCTATCCAAGTTCTCAAACCATATGTAAAAGAGTTAATCAAAAAAGCAAAATTGGCATATGATAAAGCGGAATATGAACTAATAGTTGGAAGGGTTAAAAAATAGTAAATACACCCTACTCAAGAATGAAGATAACTTAAATAATGAGCAATTGAATAAACCTATTCAATTGAAAAAAGTATCTTCTATTCTGAAAGTAATGCATGAACTAAAGGAAAAAATTAGAAAAATTTTTAATAAAACTAATGATTGGTATCCTGGAGTCTTTAAACTAGTTCTACTTCTTCAACTGATGTTTCTTGAGGATGTTCTGTTAATTGGAGAATTTTTTGATTTGTCAAAGGTTCTTGAGCTTGATTAGACCACAAAAAAACTTCAAAAGGATATTCTGACTCACTCATCATTAGCAAACTCTCAGAAACTGGCTTGAGCTTTTCAATAATTTCATTCGTCATAGAATTTATTTATACGCAATATTTTTAATGTAGCATCATTCCCAATAACTTAAATTTCCTTTGGTGCATTCACTACGTGAGCGCTTGTAAATGTAAGGGCGATGCTCACAGTATAGAAATAATGAAAAAATAATGAAATAAATTTTAGTTTTCGTTTTCGTTTCTTCTAATCAGCACCCTAATGGATCGATAGCTTTCTTGTCTAATTGCTCAACTCAAGACTGTCCGGAGTATTGTTAAGAGACTGCAAGTAAAGTTTGGTAGTGCCCAAGATGTAATGATGGAGAAGTAGAACTTTTTGAGATATCTCATCAATATGAATTCTCGTACAAAACAGTATTTTGTTTGTAAATAAAATCACCCCGTACTTGAATATAATTTTTAGCGATGGCTACGCCCGCCGCAGGCATCGCACTTTTTTTGTCCGACCTCACAAAATCGCATTGCTCCCTATGAAAATTTAGGTTTTGAAAAAAAGTAAGTATAAAAGTTTGATTCAGTTTAAAATATAATGTATCGAATTAATGAAAATAGTTAAATACATGGTTAAGTATCCTGCTCCAGCTTTCTTAAGTGATTATTGGCAAAATTCATTTAACTTAAAACAACATTTACAGAAATTTTTGCATTTGGATGTAGAAACACTAGAAAACAAGTTAGCGGTAGGACAAGAACAAATGGCCGAGTTAGGCCATAAAGATTTTGATTGGGATACAGCAACGGATTTTTATCGTGACCAGGTGGGAGAGGTTTATTTATTTGAGTTGGGAGCTTGGCATCTAGAACAAAGTCAAAATATTGAAAATACATTACATTTGATTGTAGACCATGCCCAAGGTCGGGTGTTAGATTTTGGCGGTGGAATTGGTACTCATGCAATTAATGCTGCCCTTTGTCCACAGGTTGAGCAAGTAATATTTTGCGATCTGAATCCTATTCATAATGATTTTGTGCGTTATCGAGCTGAACAGATGGGTTTGAGCCACAAAATAAGTTTTTGCTTAGAAATGCCTGAAAAAGAGACTTTTGATACCATCATTTCTTTTGATGTTTTAGAACATTTGTCAGACCCCACCCAACAGTTACTAAAGTTTCATGAAGCACTGACACCTGGTGGTAAAACAATCTTGAACTGGTATTTTTTTAAAGGCTTTAATCAAGATTATCCTTTTCACGTTGATGATCCTCAAATAGTAGAAACTTTCTACAGAACGCTTCAGAGTAATTTCTTAGAAATTTTTCACCCTTATTACTGCACAGCTCGTTGCTACCGGAAATGGGATTCAGTTTAACTCAAGCCCCACAGTAGTTTTATGTGTAAAGATAAAAACTACTGTGTTTATAAACTAACATGAGTATCGTACCAAGGTTCCTTGATGTTTAGCCTGTCTAGTAACATTTTCCCCACAGGAAATCGATAAATAATCCCATTCACTCCAATTATTTTATAAGTCAAAAAAATGCCTTTATAGACCTTGATTACTTCACTCTCAGAAAGCCAACTACCTGGGGTTTCTTCTCCAAAAAGCCCGCTAGCACCATATTCAAATTGATGTGTGATATACTGACCTTCTCTTGCTGGTGAAGGACAGAATTGTTTCGGTACGTGTCCCTGACTGATGGCTTTGAATTTGTGATAACCAAGTTCTTTTAACAGCGCAAATTCTTCCAGCAGTTCCTTCCAAGAAGTCTTGGTTGATTCTATAGACAGGAACTGTGGTTTATTATCAAAGTGCCGTAATGCCTGTATGCATAATAAATCAGCACCTTCAATATCTACTTTGATATAGTAGGGAATGCCAAATTCCTCCAAAATACTTTCAAATCTCCGCCCTTCTACAACCATCTCGATGGAAGGCGCATCAAAAGAGCTTTCGTTTCGAATAGCCCAATCTGGTGAAGTTGTACCCCAAAAGCTTCTCTCCAAGTTGGCGTAAAAAGTGACTGGCTCATCTTTCGGTGATACAGCAATATTTAGAAGGGTAAGTTGACCATTTTCTATATATAAATTTAGTCGCTTTTTTGTAGCTTCGTAAAGCTCAGGATGAGCCTCAATACCAACAACTCGAAAGCCTTTTTTTAAGTAAAACTCTGTATCCTCGCCTGTGTGAACACCAACATCAATTATTAAGTTTTTATCCATAAATCACATTTTCCTTGAATAATCACCGCAAGCGTTCAAACATGTAATACTTTACACTATCTATAGTTTTTTATATGGAAATGCTACCAAAATAAACTTCTGATATAGTCATTTACTTTGAGGTTTTAAAACATTTAACCGGAAGCGAATCTGATTTTAACTTAATATGGATGCGCGATCGCTAATATCCCCGCATCCCCATCTAAAGTTACCTCTACACCCACTGGTAAAGCTGCATTGGGGCTATTATGACCAAAAGGTAAATCAGAGACAACAGGAATACCCAAATCACCCAAGCGATCGCGCAATACTTCTTCTACACTAAAGCTAGATACAGTTGGCGGCGCTTCGCAGCGAGTAAAACCGCCCAAAGCAATACCGCAGACTTGTGACAAAGCACCGCTCAAACGCCACTGCGTCAGCATCCTATCGATGCGATAGGGTGCTTCTGTAACGTCTTCCAACGCCAGAATTACACCATCCAGATGTGGCAGGATTGGTGTAGCTAAAAGGTTAGTGGCAACCGTGAGATTTCCTGGCAACAAAATGCCATTAACCACCCCACCGCCCCACCCGCAACCTTTGAGAGGAGCGAGAGGGCGACCCTCTACCGAATCGAATAATCGCTCAATTGACCAATCTGGCTCATCTAACAAGGTGGTCAGCACAGGAGCGTGAACACCGGAAATGCCTACTGTATAAAGGCTCCATAACAGGGCTGTGATATCAGAAAAGCCTATGAGCCACTTTGGAAGCGCTGAGTTTGCTTGCCAATTCCAATCTTCTAAAATGCGGGTGCTGCCAAAACCGCCTCTAGCACAGAGAATACCGTGACAATCAGGATCTTGCCATGCTGCGGCTAATTGCTGACGGCGGTTTTGATCTGTTCCGGCAAGATAACCCCATTTGTCATCTATCTGAGGACTGATTCCTACTCGATAACCACGCGATCGCCAAATTTCTATACTCCGTTCAAATGCTTCAAATTCTCGCAAAGCACCACTAGGGGCAATTACTCGTAGTAAGTCTCCAGGTTTTAAAGGCGGTGGTAAGGTTTTGGATGGCATGAAGAAAGTTAGGAGTGGAAAGTGAGGAGTTAAGAATTAGGTTAGTTTTTTATCTAACTGTGGATTTTGCGGTATCAGGTAAATTGCCCCAGATATTAAAGTCAGGGCGACAGAAATCCAAAAGGCAATCAGAGAGGGAGTTTGCCACACTTCACCCAGAGGTGCAATTAAAAGTGCGATCGCAACTATTTGACTAACAGTTTTGAGTTTACCCCAAATATTCGCCCCCGTAATCGTCTTTTGACTTACCCGCCAACCAGCGATCGCTAATTCTCGCGCTAAAATCAAAAACACTCCCCAAGCGGGCACTTTTCCTAATTCAATAAAAACCAACAACGGCGCAAGTACCAGAAGTTTATCCACTAAGGGATCGAGAAATTTGCCCAATTCGCTAATTTGGTTGAGTTTCCGCGCCAAATAGCCGTCTAACCAATCAGTCAATGCAGCAACGAGAAAGATCGCCAAACATATCCACTGAGCTTGAGGTGTGGGATTATATAAACCGTAAAGCAGAAATGGTATCCCCAATAGGCGAGAGAAGGTAATCCAGTTAGGTAAAGTCATGATTTGGGTTGAGGAATTATCTAATAATTTTAACCAAGCAAATAATCACCCTAATGTCAAATGTAAATCACTGACTAAATCGGGTACTGGTAATATATCTTGTTCATTTTTTAAATATGATTGCTTGTTGCTGAGGCGGATATACTAAAATACCATATTCCTCAAACGTTACAACACAAAAAACTACACTTGAATCGACATTTAAAGATTGATAAGACCCAATTTCTGTAATGCGTACATAACCGCACTAAGGCGGCTTTGAACATCAAATTTTTTGTAAATATTTTCCAAATGTTTCTTAACTGTACGATCGCTCATTCCCAATTGCTGAGAAATTTCATGGGTACTCCGATCTCTCGCTACCCAAAATAGCACCTCAGCTTCCCGTTTGGTTAACCCCAGCATTTCTAAGTATTTAACTGAAAACACATGAGGCTGAATTTCTTCCAACAGCAGGTAAACCCGTTCAAGTGCTGCATGATAATTCAGTCTCACCGTCAGCTGAGTTCCATTGTATTCCAGGTGAAGTGGATGCACAGGAGAAGGAATCTCGGTTGACTGTTTTAGTAAAGATATTTGATGATTTATCCATCTTTGAAGGATGTCAGGTAGCGAGTTTGGCAGCTTTGATAGTGGGCAATATTTATGTAGTAAGTCTCCAGCTTTTTGGCTTATCCACTCCACTTTGCCGTCAATAAATAGAGCAATTAAACCTACTTGTTCAGTTGCCTGATTTAGCTGGCTAAGTTGTTCCTGTACTTGAGTAAACGCGGCAATGTTCTGATATGCCTGCTCTAACTGCGGACGAATTAAATTCAGAATCAAGCGATCGCGCTCAGTGAAGTTCCGGCGATCGCGGTTGATTGTTAAAACTAAGTGGTCTTGTCCTTGATGAAACTGATCGGCATTCCCTATGGAAGGAAGCTCAAAGTGAATCGCCATCTGATCCTTCAACCCAAGGGACTGAAAAAAAGCATAAAAAGCTTCTCTGCGTTGGAACTCTGGCTCACTAAAAAAATCTGAAATTGCTAGTGCTTGTCCATCCAGTGTTTTGACATAACGTTTTGCAACTGGATGAGTAAAAAATTTTTGACGTTGAGATGTGAATGATTCCGCAGCCATGCCTACTTCAGGATGGGGAAACGTGTAGAACCTGGGCAAGAAGGGTGTACCGCGAATCTTGAAACTGCCTATTGCAAATGTTTCTGCACCTACTAACTTTGGTAAAGCTGTCAGTATTTGTATTGGAAATTTATCAATACTGCAAGGTGCGTAAAGCGATCGCAAAAAAAGCAGAATCCTCTGCAAATCATTTGGTGACAAACTTTTCACGGCTTTTTATAAGTAGATGGTTACTGCTTCACAATTAACTACGGCGATCGTCGTATTGTTTTCGTAAAAAAGTTTTGTCATTCTACTAACAGTAATTTTCTCGAACAAAATACTGCTCAGGGATTTCCCTGAGACAGATAAAACATTTGTGCAAGTCGCAATGATGCGATGAATCGTGAAAAGACTAGTAGTAGTGTCTACAAGACGCTATACATAGGTAGTTTTAGTGTAAAAAAACACGAAACTTTGTAAAGACTAGCTTGAACGATTCCTCTAATAATTTTCCAACATCCTCTAACTTAAGGAAAAGCTCATTATGGCAATCATTAACGGTACAGTTTTTGATGACGCTCTGAATGGAATCATTGATCCACTTTTCATTTTAGGTACCATTGTGATCCCCGATAGACCTGATACGATCAATGGATTGGACGGTAACGACATTCTTAACGCTCTTGACACCAACGATACCCTCGATGGAGGTGCTGGCAACGATACCTTAAACGGTAATGGTGGGAACGACACACTAAGCGGCGGTAGTGGCAGTGATAGCCTGAGTGGCGGTAGTGGTAATGATAGCCTGAGCGGCGGTAGTGGCAACGATACTTTTGTTGGTGGTAGTGGCAATGATACTTTTGTTGGTGGTAGTGGCAACGATAGCTTGAACGGCGATAGTGGCAACGATTTTCTCAGCGACGATGACGGCAACGATAACCTTTTTGGCGGTAGTGGCAACGACACCCTCAGAGCAGGTAATGGCAATGATGTCCTCAATGGGGGTACAGGTGCCGACAACCTAGATGGTGGCGATGGCAATGACACCTACATCGTAGACAACGCACTTGATGTAGCAGCCGAAGTATTTGGTGATGCTTTGGGCGGCATAGACACTGTACAGGCTTCAGTCAGTTACACCCTGAGTACTAACTTAGAAAACCTGAATTTGACAGGGGTAGCAGCAATTAACGGTATAGGTAACGCCAAGGATAATGTCATCAACGGCAACAGTGGCAATAATATACTCTCTGGGTTGGATGGTAACGATCAACTCAATGGAGGCGCTGGCAACGATGAACTCAGAGGCGGTAGTGGCAGCGATATCCTCAGAGGTGGTAGCGGCAATGATTTCCTTTTTGGGGGTACAGGTGTAGACAACCTAGATGGTGGCGATGGCAATGACACCTACATCGTAGACAACACACTTGATGTAGCATCCGAAGTATTTGGTGATGCTTTGGGCGGCGTAGATACGGTAGAGGCTTCAGTCAGTTACACCCTGAGTACTAACCTAGAAAACCTGAATTTGACAGGGGTTGGAGCAATCAACGGCACAGGTAACGCCAAGAACAACGTCATCAACGGCAACAATGCTAACAATGTACTCTCTGGGTTGGGTGGTAACGATAATTTGAACGGCAATGGCGGGAACGACATCCTCAGAGGTGGTAATGGCAATGATGTCCTCAATGGGGGTACAGGTGCCGACAACCTGGATGGGGGCGACAACAATGACACCTACATCGTAGACAACATATTTGATATCGCATCTGAACAATTTGGTGATGCTTTGGGCGGCATAGACACTGTACAGGCTTCAGTCAGCTACACCCTGAGTGCTAACTTGGAAAACCTAACTTTGACAGGGGTAGGAGCAATTAACGGCACAGGTAACGCCAGCAACAATGTCATCAACGGCAACAGTGGCAATAATATACTCTCTGGGTTGGGTGGTAACGATACTATATTTGGTGGGTTGGGCAACGACATTCTCAGAGGTGGTGCCGGAACTGACAGTCTCATCGGCGGATTGGGTAACGATGTATTCGATTTCGACTTGATTTCAGACAGTCAACCTGGTGTACTGCGCGATGTCATCAGTGGTTTCGTTGGCAACGGTTTTGGATTAGGCGATCAAATCGATTTATCTACCATTGACGCTAACCCATTTTTAGCAGGCAACCAAGCCTTCACATTCGGTGGCAACGGCCTCGGTCATCTCAGTTATAGCGGAGGCATTCTTCGAGGTAACCTCGATTTCGATCTTGCTGCTGAATTTGAAATTCAGATTGCAGGAGCGCCAGCACTATTTGTAGCGGTAGGAAATCCTGGAAGCGACATTATCCTTTAATTAAGTAAAGATACATTGAATACTCGGAGGGAGAGGTAACGCTGCCTCTCCCTTTTTATTTCAATAGATTTCTGTACTTAAGTGTATTGAGTAGTACATCATGACGTGAATGGAGCAATCACTTAAAAACGCTAAAAAGCCTATTTAATAAGACTTTTGACTTCGGTTCGTGCTATTTGTTAGTTTTGTATCGTAGCTAAAAAAAGATTTTTTGTACGCCAAGGAAATTCCCTAGCCACGACAATTCCCGATTTGGTGCTGAAGGATTGGACATAGTAAAAAGGGCCTGAGTATCATTTGCATGGCATGATCTGTACTTTAAAGATCATCCAAACAATACTATGACTGACAATATAGATTTTCGCATCGAACGAGATTCGATGGGCGATCGCCAAATTGCTAGTAGCTTTTATTACGGCATCCAAACACTACGGGCAATCGAAAACTTCCCAATTAGTGGTATCAAACCTTTGCATACTTACGTAGATGCTTGTTTGATAATCAAAAAAGCTACAGCAATTGTGAATGGAGAACTAAATTGCATCCCTCAAGATATTAGTCAGGCGATTATCCAAGCAACTGATGAAATCCTGGCTGGGAAGTTCCGCGATCAGTTTGTCGTCGATGTTTATCAGGCGGGTGCTGGAACATCTCACCACATGAATGTCAACGAAGTTCTGGCAAATCGCGCCTTAGAAATTCTTGGTGAAGAAAAGGGCGATTATAAACGTGTTAGTCCTAATGATCACGTTAATTATGGGCAGTCTACCAATGATGTGATTCCCACCGCAATTCGCATTGGTGGATTATTGGCATTATCCAAGACATTACACCCAGCAATAGATGGTGCGATCGCATCTTTAGAAAACAAAGCTGTAGAATTTCAAGATATCGTTAAATCTGGCAGAACCCACTTACAAGACGCTGTACCCGTGCGTTTGGGTGAAAATTTTCGGGCTTGGGCGCACATTCTTACAGAACACCAAAACCGGATTTACACCGCCTCTGGTGATTTGATGGTGCTGGGTTTGGGAGGTAGTGCAGCCGGAACGGGGTTAAATACCCATCCTCTATATCGCGCCCGTGTAGTAGAAGTTCTTTCAGAATTGATTGAAACTCCTTTAGAACCTGCGCCCCATCTCATGGCAGCCATGCAAAGTATGGCACCATTTGTAAATGTTTCTGGTGCTTTACGGAACTTAGCGCAGGATTTAGTCAAAATCTCTCACGATTTACGGTTGATGGATTCGGGGCCAAAAACAGGCTTGAAAGAAATTCAACTCCCTCCAGTGCAACCCGGTTCCTCAATTATGCCAGGGAAATATAACCCCGTGATGGCAGAGATGACATCAATGGTGTGTTTTCAGGTGATGGGTTACGACAGTGCGATCGCTTTAGCTGCACAAGCCGGACAATTAGAATTAAATGTGATGATGCCGCTAATTGCCTATAACTTAATTCACAGTATCGAAATTCTCGGCAATACCATCGCTGTCCTTACAGAACGTTGCATTGAAGGAATCACAGCAAACCAGGAACGTTGTTTAGCTTATGCAGAAGGTAGTTTAGCCTTAGTAACCGCACTAAATACCCACATCGGTTATTTAAATGCCGCAGCTGTCGCCAAAGAATCCTTAGAAACTGGTAAATCTTTACGGCAGATTGTTTTAGAACGCGGATTGATGAATGAGGCAGAATTAGCCACAGTGTTAAACCTAGAACAGATGAGTGGTATTTTACCTCTCAAGGCGGAATAGCTACGATGTACACACAAGTCGGAAAACTTAATTCACATTGGCTTTAATCTGGTAGGGTGCGTTATGGACATTAGTCCTAACGCACCGAAAATCTAGGATGGTGTTTGTCTTGAAAAATACCTGAGTGATTTAATTTGGCGGATCGAAACGATTTACTACTGTAGCCCACAAAATCATTGGTGAACCAACTGCTAAACAAAATAGCCACTGCTGCAAGCTTAATGGTGCGGTTTCAAAAACTTCATTAATTAATGGCACATGAGCAAAAATAATTTGCAAAATAATTGCTCCTAAAATCCCAAAGCCAATAGCAGGAATATCAACGTTCTCTTTAATTGTGCCGTCCATCTTGGCAATCAAATTCGGGATTAATTGACTAATACTCAATAAATAGAATATCCGTCCAGCAATGAGAGCGTTAATCGCCATTGTTCTAGCTAAATCAACATTACCCGTAGTTTGGCGGATATATTCAAATACTCCAAATATGACAATCCAATTAAATAGAGAAATTGCTAAGATTCGTTGTAACCGACTCCCTGAAATTAACGGTTCATTAGGATGACGAGGCGCTTGTTGCATGACGTTTTGCGCCTTTGGCTCAAAGGCTAAAGGCACTGTCATAGTAATAGAATTGAGCATATTGAGCCACAGAACTTGTAAAGATAAAATTGGTAAATCTCTGGCTAGCAATGTGCTAATTAAAATTGTCATTGATTCACCACCGTTGACAGGCAAAATAAAGCAAATTGCCTTGAGCAGGTTTTTATAAACCGCCCGTCCTTCTTCTATAGCAGCTTCAATGGAGGCAAAATTATCATCGGTAAGCAGCATATCTGCGGCTTCTTTGGCAACTTCTGTACCAGCACCACCCATTGCAATACCAATATCTGCTTGTTTTAAGGCTGGTGCATCGTTGACACCATCTCCTGTCATGGCAACGATTTCACCTTTTGATTGCAAAGCTTCGACTAAACGTAGCTTTTGTTCTGGGGCAACACGGGCAAAGACTACACCTTCTTGGGCAACTTCGGCAAGCTCTTTTTTATCCATTTTTGCTAGTTCTGCACCCGTGAAAGCCAGAACTGAGCCATTTTTGTTGATACCCATACGATAAGCGATCGCCTGCGCTGTGATTGCATGATCGCCAGTGATCATTTTGACCTCAATTCCCGCTTCCTGACAGGCTTGGACTGCCTTAATAGCACTCTCACGCGGCGGATCAATCATTCCCTGCAAGCCGATGAAAATTAACCCGGTATCAATATCTGGATGATCTAGTGTATTTTGCCCATCGGGTACTACTTTCTTCGCTAAAGCTAATACCCGCAAGCCTTGCCGTGCCATAATATTGACTTCCCGCTCGATGCTGCTTTGCCGTAATGTTTCTACACAATCTAACGGGCGGGATTGTCCATCAGTGTTCAACATCAGAGTGCAACGCTGAATAATTGCCTCAACTGAACCCTTGACATAAATAGTCTTACCTTGGGGTGTGGCGTGCAAAGTCGCCATGTATTGAAAGTCTGATTCAAAGGGAATCGCATCTACCTTTAGCATTTGCTTAAGTAAGGTAGGCTGACTAAAACCTGCTTTACTTGCTGATGCAATTAATGCCCCTTCTGTGGGATCTCCCATTACTACCCACCTGCCATTCTTCTTTTCTAAATGGGAATCGTTACATAGCAAGCCTGCGATTAAACATTCTTGCAGACCTTTATGGCTGTTGAGGTTCACGGGTTTGTCATGTATAAGTATTTCGCCTTCAGATGTGTAACCTATACCAGTGAGAGTATATTGATATCCCCCTGCATAAATTGCCTGTACTGTCATCTGGTTTTCTGTTAAAGTCCCAGTTTTATCAGAGCAAACAACAGTTGCACTCCCCAAGGTTTCCACGGCTGGTAATTTGCGGATAATGGCGTTGCGTTGCGCCATGCGAGAAACACCTATGGCTAGGGTAACTGTCACGACTGCTGGTAATCCTTCAGGAATCGCACTGACTGTTAAAGTGACTGCTGCTTCTAAAGCTTCTTCAAAACCTCGAAAGCTTAATCCCACCACGAAGCAGAGGGCTGCTAACCCTAACACCATATACAGCCAATTCTGGCTGAATTTATTGAATTTTCTAGTTAAGGGAGTAGAAATATCTGTATGCTGCTCCATTAACTGAGAAATTCGCCCTGTTTCTGTGGTGTTCCCTGTGGCAACTACAACACCAGTACCTTGCCCAAAGGTAACGAAGCCACCCGCATAAGCCATATTTTTGCGCTCGGCTAGAGCAATATCTGGCTTTAAAGTTTGAGTATTCTTTTCTACCGCTAGAGATTCACCAGTCAGGGCAGATTCATCTATTTGTAAATTTTTAACCTTAATTAACCGTAAATCTGCTGGAACTTTATCACCAGAAGTTAGCAACACAATATCTCCAGGTACTAACTCACCAGAAGCAATGCGTAATTTTTGACCATTACGGATGACAGTTGCTTCAGTGGTAATTGCTTTGGCGAGGGCAGTGATCGCACTTTCGGCTTTCGATTCTTGAATAAATCCAATGATGGCGTTGGTGGTAGTCACTCCCCAGATAACACCAGCATTCACCAAGCTGCCAGTTAGCGCCTTTACTAAACCCGCACACAACAAAATAATCAGCAGTGGTTGGTTAAATTGCAGTAAAAATTTTAACCACCAAGGTTTGCTTTTCTTGCCTGTGAGTTCGTTTGCTCCCACTTCAGACAATAAGTGTTTGGCTACTACACTACTCAAACCATTCTCAGCATCACTATCCAAGCGAGCGATCGTTTCAGAAATTTCCAAAGTATGCCAAACGGTGGATTGCTTTTCTTGGGGTGCAATGGGAGATGCTGCCTGTACCATATTTATTCCATTGGATTTAGTGTTAAATAAGTTTTAGCACTAAAAATAAGTGCTAAACAAAAATAAGAACTAATAAAAATTGACTATTATCATAATTACTTTCAATGCTTGCTCAGTAGTCACGCAAGTGGGTATGCTTGCCGTTAGGTGAAGATTAAAACCAAGGGCAAAAACTAGGTGAATTTGGATTTGTCTACTCCTTTACAATTGGTTGGGCGATCGCTAGAATTTCAGCGGATTGTCGAAGTACTAGCCCAAGATGGAGACTTGCTGATTACTGGCGTACCTGGTAGTGGGCGACGAACTTTAGTGCGAGGGGCTGCTCAAGAAGTTGGTGCGATCGTCTTGGAGATAGACTGCATCCGCGCTACAGATGGAGAGCGATTTATCCTATTGCTAACAGAGACAATTAGCCAAAACTGGGAAGCAGCACAAATTCAAGACTGGGTAAGCAACTTTGGCAAAGAGTTTTTTGTCTTTCATCCAGAAGGCAAACTTAAGTCATTGGGTTCCCTGAACCAAAAGCAGTTATGGCAAGCATTTGAAATTTTGCTCAATTTGCTTCAAATTATGGCTATTGGTTTAAATAAGCGGGTAGTGCTGATTTTGCAGAGTTTTCCGCACATTCGCTCTTGGGATCGTAATGGTTTGTGGGAAGCCACATTCAGACGAGAAATCAATGTACAAACTCATGTTAGCTACGTCTTAATAGCAACCATAGCTGAGATCAGCCATCATCCAGATGAGACAAACTATCCGCTAGAAACTATACAGTTAGCTCCCTTAGCTAATGACGTTTTGGCATTGTGGGCTAGGGAGATATTGCATATACAAGGAATGAAATTTGATTCTCGCTCCCAAGCACTACAATTATTTTTAGATGCTGTCCAAGGACACATTGGCGACGCTATGGCAATAATTCGCCGCCTGCAAACATTTTCTTATCCTGATGGGTTAATTAGTGAAGCAGCAGTGCAGCAGGCAATAGAAGGTTTGCTCCAAGACTTGTCTTTAGTTTTTGAATCTTTACTCATGTTATTGCCAGCCAATCAGGTGCATCTTTTAGAATCTTTGGCTTTAGATCCTACAGATAAACCACAAAGTAAAGAATATATTCAAAAACATGGTCTTTCAAGAGGTGGTAGCCTTCAGGGATCGCTGACTGGATTACAGCACAAAGGTTTAATTTATAGTGCTGAACAGGGTTATCAACTAGCATTACCTTTATTGGCTTTGTGGTTGCGGCAGAGGTTAAGCTAGTACGCGAGATTTTAGAGAATTGGTATAAATAGGAAGATAGAAGAATATCTTCATTACTGGTAATTTATTATCCATGCAGACTCAAAAACCATCTGTCAGTCTCATTCGGGCTATATCTTATGAACGAGAGGCTTTACGAGAATCTTTAGTTACACTGCTGGAACCTTTTGGAGGTATGGCAGCATTTGTAAAAAAAGGCGATCGCGTTTTACTCAAACCTAATCTACTTACAGGTTCGCGTCCTGGTAAAGAGTGTATCACCCGTGCCGAACTAGTTTACGAAGTTGCCCAGATGGTAATTGAGGTTGGTGGTAAGCCATTTTTGGGCGATAGCCCTGCTTTTGGAAGTGCCAAGGGCGTAGCAGTAGCAAATGGCTATCTGCCTATTTTAGAAGAACTCAATCTTCCCATCATCGATTTTCATGGTCAGCGTTACCAAACCGTCAGTGATAATTTTAACCATCTGCGGCTGTCTAAAGAAGCAATGGAAGCAGATGTAGTGATTAACCTACCGAAAGTGAAATCACATATGCAATTGACATTAACACTGGGCGTAAAAAACTTATTTGGTTGCGTCCCCGGCAAAATGAAAGCTTGGTGGCATATGGAAGCTGGAAAAGACGCGAATAGATTTGGTGAAATGTTAGTAGAAACTGCCAGGGCAATTAATCCTAACTTAACCATATTAGATGGCATCATCGCTCATGAAGGAAATGGCCCCAGTAATGGTGAACCTCGCCAACTGGGCATTTTAGCAGCCGCATCAGATATATTTGCCTTAGATCGGGCAATGGTAGAAATCCTCAATGTTCCTCCTGAACAAGTGCCCACAGTTGCAGCTTCCCAAAGGCTAGGAGTTTGTCCAGAACTTGCTGCCATAGAGTTTCCGCATTTAAATCCTGACTTATTAAAAATAGAAGATTGGCGGCTACCCGACAAGTTAATGCCCATCGATTTTGGTATGCCTCGCGTAATTAAGTCTACGTTTAAGCATCTTTACACCCGATTTATCAAGGAACCAATAAGTGTTTATGGAAGGGAGTAGAGAGTGTGGGAGATCAGGAGAATAACTATGCCCAATATACCCAATCCCTAATTTACAAGTGCAAACTTCGTTACAGCAATTTTATTTATTAGCAGAGTAATCTCTAATTACCCTCCGATTGCTTAACCAGACCGCCCTATATATTTAGTGGCGGTTTTTTTAGTTGATTAATTTGTTATAAAATTTACCGTTTTAGATTTTGATTTATCCAAAAAGTTATACAGATTTAGAATCTGGAAATTGGGTATTTTGCTCAAAGATGAGCCAAGTTTAACGATAAGCCTCTACGCTACCTTATAAAACATTTTTACTCTACCTATATATAGATTGACAAAAATGCTGTGATATTACATAGATTTGAAACTTTAAATTCTTAAATATTTGTTTAGTGGTATCACTGAATCTATGCTGCACAACACGAGTAATGTATCTGTATTTATTCGGTAGCTATCATTGGTTACAAAAATCATTCCTGCCATTTCTTCTCTGGTGGCAAATATCCTTGTGTATAACTACTGTATAACAATTAAAAGCACTGAGAGATATTCAGTGCTTTTGCGGTTTTGTGTCCTGTATCACAAATTAGTAATTCCAGTAAAATGACCTTATCAAAGGCGTTGCAGGATGTTATAATCATGAATAATAGAACAAATACATTTTGCTAATTAATCTTTAAGCAGCGAAAAAATGTAATTTATGATGCTGTTAAAGTGAGTTTTGCGTATGCAAGCAGTTACACCATACAGGGAAACATCTGAAAATATTAATTACAAAATAAAACATGATTTGTCTACTTGTAACTTTGTATTAAGAACTCTATGTATAAAAACGCTGTTATGACAGTTGCAAAACTGGTTTAGATTGTAGAATGCTACACATTTTACAATCTAAAAATAGCTAACATAGCATTAAGGCTCTCGTTCAGAGAGTAGACCTACACAGTGATACGAAAAACGTCAATTTTGTATGAATTCAAATAGCCAGTCTGCCAATTCTTCCGACACATATTCCCAACGTTTGGCAGACATTGTGGGAACTGCGATCGCTCTGTTGACTCTTACCCTACCCGTATTTGTCATCGCCCACTATTCTTCAAGTGATGTCCAAAATAACCAGCAACCCCTGATCGAAAACCTACAAGGAAGGAAAGATTGATAAAGCTTCCCAGTAGCATTTCACCAGCAGGAGAGCTACAAACAGGAGAGAACTGATTTTTAGATAACCTCTGTAAATGTGGATGTAGTTGATCAGGCATAAGCTGAATCTGTATTGTGTGACTCCAGATTTCAGTTGTCTTGACAGAGTAGACGCAGAAATCAAGGGCAGGAGAGAATAATACACTCTTGGAAAAAGCGTTGCGAAGTTTATTCGCAACGCTTTTTCCATTTTTTGGCTAATTCAAAGGAATACGGCATAGGTTATAGGGCAATACGCTTGGGTTAAGCAATGCTGTGGAATGAATACCTTGGGAAGAGATCCATATTGCCCTAAAATTCTACACGGGGAGCGAAGCTGACTGAGTGCCCCCATAATTCATTGTTATCAGAGGAGTTTTTTGTGGACTTATCTCGTATTCCTGCCCAACCGAAACCGGGTCTAATCAACGTTCTGATTGAAATTACTGGCGGAAGTAAAAATAAATACGAATACGACAAGGAACTAGAAGCTTTTGCTCTAGACCGAGTACTTTATTCCTCAGTACAATATCCATACGACTACGGCTTTGTACCCAATACCTTGGCTGATGATGGCGATCCCCTAGATGGTATGGTCATAATTGACGAGCCAACCTTTCCAGGCTGCATTATTGCTGCAAGACCAATTGGCTTCTTGGAGATGATTGACGGTGGCGATCGCGATGAAAAAATCCTTTGTGTTCCTGACAAAGATCCACGCTACACTCAGGTAAAATCCCTGAAAGACGTAGCGCCACACCGCTTAGATGAAATTGCCGAATTTTTCCGTAGTTATAAAAATTTGGAAAAAAAGGTGACAGAAATTCTCGGTTGGCAAGATGTGGATAAGGTTGCAGCTTTAGTAGAAAAATCCGTCAAAGCTTATAGAGGATAATAGAGGAGTTAGGAGTTAGGAGTTAAGAGTTATAAATTTTTATTCCTAACTCCTCACTTTGATAACTTTCGCTTGTCACGGATTTTAAAATCTGCCACCAACCCCAAACCCAAATGCAGCGTACTCTCCTTTTGGCAAAAATTCATAACTGCACCCTCACAGGGGCGAATATTAACTACGTGGGTAGTATCAGCATCGATGAAATCCTTTTGGAAAAAGCTGGTATCTTACCCTATGAGCAGGTGCAAGTAGTTAATAATGCCAACGGTCAGCGCTTTATTACCTATGCGATCCCGGCTCCAGCCCATTCAGGAGTAATTGAACTAAATGGGGGTGCGGCACGTCTAGGCATTATTGGCGATCGCTTGATTATAATGACTTACGGGCATTTCACTCCAGAAGAGTTAAAAAGTTACTCTCCTACAGTAGTCATTGTGGACGAAAAAAACCAACTCTTAGAAGTGCGGCGCTACGATGACTTGCTTAGTAAGGTCTAATTTCAAGGAAAATGTCAAATTTTGAGTTGTCGGGTTCCCAGAGCTACATACCTGAAAAGTCAGCTACCATGCCAAGTAGTCTAGCAGGTGAATTTCTAGTGCAATTTTGGGGTGTAAGAGGTTTGATTCCTACCCCAAGTAGCAACACCAACCGTTATGGTGGTAATACCGCTTGTGTAGAAATGCATGTAGCTGGAAAACGCTTGATTTTTGATGGCGGTACTGGCTTACGCATACTGGGTAAAACTTGGCAAGAACTGCAACAGCCACTACAAGCCCATTTATTTTTTACCAACTGCCAATCAAATCGGATTCAAGGGTTTCCCTTTTTTGCTCCTGCATTTATTCTGGAAAATTGTTTCCATATTTACGGCACAGCTGCCTCAAATGGAGCCTCAATCAAACAATGTCTGTACGATCAGATGCTCCAACCACACTTTCCTTACCCTTTACAGGTAATGCAGTCGGAATTGCAATTTTACAATTTGACTCCAGACAGTGACGTGAAGCTAGATGATGTGATTATTACAACCGCATTAATCAATCAAACTCAGAGGTCAGTTGGTTACCGAGTTACTTGGCAAGAGTATAGCGTTGCCTACGTCACGGATTTGCACCAGAATGCCGATCAAGTGGAGCGAGAGCGGATTTTACAGTTCATTCAAGGCGTTGACTTGCTGATTGCCAATGCTACTTACACTCCCCCTACCTCTCACAACCATGACTCTGCTGATTTACTCTGGCAAGCTGCGGTGAATGCAGCCCTGAATGCTGGCGTTAAACGGCTAGCCATTTCTCATCATCACCCAGATGACCATGATGATTTTCTTGATCAGGTTCAAGTCGATATTAAATCTGCCTTTCCTGAAGCAATAATAGCCCATGAAGGTTTAGTATTAGCTGTTAGTAAGTGATTTAGACTAGTTGGCAGAGCATCGTTAAGGGGTAACAGGGGGAGTAAAACACCACAAAAGTTATCCAGTTTTTACATTTATGAGTTATGGTAGCGGATCTCGTTTGCAGACAAAGGGCGCACAGCTAGCTGTGCGCCCCTACTATATTTCACGTTTAAGTTGATACCAGTAACAGATATGCGCCTCTACGAAGCATTTTGCAACTCGGCTGTGCGGACTGAAAGCTGCTGTGTCTGATTACCCCGTTGCACTTTCACCTGCAATACTTGACCAAGACGACTATCTTCTACAACATTCTGCAATTGTTCAGCACTGGTAATAGCTTTACCATCAACTTGAAGAATTACATCCCCGCGCCGGATACCCGCAGATGCAGCTGGAGAATTGGGGACAACTCGCATTACAAAAACACCATTAATTTCTGGTATCTGAATAGGAGAGTTGGGATCGGTGTTATTTTGCTTGGCAAGATCGGGTGTCAAAGTTAGCATTTGCACACCTAGATAGGGGTGAGCAACTTTGCCATCACGTTGTAGTTGTGCTGCGATCGCTTTGGCTTTATCAATAGGAATCGCAAACCCAATACCCATTGCATCAGGGCGAATGGCTGTGTTAATACCTATCACTTCACCTTGACCATTTAATAGTGGGCCGCCAGAGTTACCAGGGTTGATGGCGGCATCTGTCTGAATGAAGTCCAAGCGTTTGTCGCTAATACCAACTTGGGCGCTAGAACGTTTGAGGGTACTGACAATTCCCAAGGTAACGGTGTTATCAAATCCCAAAGGATTACCAACTGCGATCGCCCAGTCTCCTACTTGTACATTACTGGAAGAACCCAAGGGTGCCACAGGTAAATCGTTACCAGCGTTAATTTTGACTACTGCCAAATCTGTGACTTCATCAATACCTTGAACTTTCCCTTCAAAGGTTCGCCCATCTTTGAGTCGGACTGTTACTTTATCAGCCTTATCGACCACATGAGCATTAGTCATAACTAAGCCGCTCTTGTCAATAATGAAACCTGAGCCTAAACCGCGTAACTGCTCAGAAGGCATCTGTTGAGGCAAACCCTCACCAAAAAACCGACGGAAAAATGGGTCTTCAAAAAATGGATCAACGCGACGAGTAATTGTGCGCTCAGTATCAATTCGGACAACTGCTGTGCCCACACGATTAACTGCTGCTGTGACAAAGCTAGTACTACCGATCGCAGCAGTGGCTGGTGATTGCCGTTGGGCAATCAGTTGTGGAGTATCTCCAGTAGTTACTAGGGGTGCTGGTTCGGCTTGGGAGGGCAACACTTGCAGTGTGCTAACCGTTATCAATACTCCTAGCGCGATCGCTAAAACATGAGTACTGAGTTGACGTAGAGACCGGGATGATTTGGGAAATCGCATAATCACAACCTAATTTATAAGCCAAGCCTAATTGTTGCTTAGTCGTGACAAATCTATTTACAGTTATTTTTACAAAATTGACGTTGGCTTTTTACTTGGGGTTTCGCCTGCTCTTTCCAATAATGGGGTTAGGGCATTTTGCGAACTACCTGTAATCAACTTAATGTAAAATTTAACCCAAAAGCTATTATGGACATTTACCCTTTACAAGTTCGGTTTTTACCCATCAATAAAACTTTTGGATTGCTAATAAGAATATACCTTTCAAAGTAGTGACATCCATAAAAAGGAGATAGGGGATAGTGGACACCCATGCTCACTTTTGGTTCAAAACCTTGTTAATGAACTAACTTTTGAATAAAATTTCATTCCGACTGGCTGCACCTAACTGGGGTAAAGAGTTGATGGCTGAGTGGGGAGTGAGATTAGTGGGAACAGTTGGAGGGACTTGTAATTGTTGGACAACGCGTTGCAGTAGTTGGTCTTGTCCAGTCCGCAAACCCCAGAGATTTGTCCCACGGTTGATAATAGCAAACCAAACCAAACCGCGATCGCGTGTGGGCATTACTCCCGCTAAAGCACTGACATCCCGGAGAGTACCAGTTTTGATCACAGTAGCGGCGGGAATGTGTCTGGCGTGTAGTGTCCCTCGGTGATCAAATCCAGACATGGGGAACAAGTCAGCCAGATTCAGTTGATGGGCCGCTGCTTCACCTTGAATAGCCATCAACATGGCACAAGCAGCTCTAGGAGAAATACGATTTTCCTGCCCCAATCCAGAACCATTGATTAACTGAATTTCCACTTGTGGCACCCTAGCAAGGTTAGCAGCAGTTGATTGGACTACAGTTGCTCCTCCCACTGACTCTGCCAGCATCTCTGCCATATCGTTGTTACTATAAACATTCATTTCCTTGATTAGTTGCTTCAAGGGTAATGAGCGATGACGCAGTAACAAGATTTGTTGAGCGTTGGGTTGCATTGCAACTTTGACAGCGCCCGCAATCACGACTTGAGGCTTGGGCGTTCCCTTAGGCATGATTGAGTGTGTATAAACAGCGGGGCGACCCCAAGTCCCATGATTTAGTGTTTGCTTGAGCATTAGACCCGCCAGCATTGGCTGCCGTTGGAAATTCATGGCAAAACTGCCGTTAATAATCAAATTTCCCTTTACCTGCTTGATGCCTATTTTATTGAGAGTATTACCAAGAGCGATCGCTTCTTCCCAAACAAACAAAGGATCGCCACCGCCTGTAATCACCAAATCGCCCTGCACAACCCCTTTGACTATTGGCCCAGTGACACTCACCAAAGTATCAAACTGGTAGTCTGGCCCCCAAGTTTTCAAAGCAACTAATGAAGTGGCAATTTTGGTTAAAGAGGCAGCCGGCAGAGGTGTTGTCCCTTGGTGATTTGCCATCAGCATCGGCCCCGACTGCATCCAAATCCCCTGACTCTCAGCCAGATTTTGTGCTATCAGTTTCGATGTTACTAGCTCTTTCAGATATTTTTGCACCGTAGTTGCCCCAGTTGGATTTGGATCAGGGGCAAGAACCAAGCCAGGACTACTTTGCCAAGTCAAAGCATCTAAGGCATCTAGAGGCTTGATTTGTACCCCGGCCATCTCCAGCCAAAGCGACACCAAACCTGAACCCAATAATTCCAGCATGTTTTATTCCTCTGTTAGGATCTGATACGTTGTTTATTGTGCTAATATACAAGCTTTTTTACGATAATCAGTATTGAGTCATAATAGCTGGTGTTTTTCTCATCTGGAAGTAGGATGAATAATATTGTTTTCGTGCCTGCTTTGACAATGCCAAAATGCCCATTGCTCATGAAGAGAGACGCATGGAAATAAAAAATCTCCAACTGAGGCAATCATATGAATTAGTTATGATAAAAGTTTATGGCCAAGCATGAGGCGATCGCATCTCATCAAAATAGTTCTGAAAAATATAATTCGCAATTCGTAATTGAATTAGTTAAGGAATCATATCCCAACTAATTATAGACCAGCAGTTTTAAGATTTAGTCCGGGACTCAAACCCGAAAATTACGAATTACGAATTACGAATTACGAATTACGAATTAGTTAATACCTACTTTCTTTCTGGATGTGCTGCATCCTCTGGCGAAAGAATACCCATCTTGTTAATTGTGGCAATCATCTGATATAAGCGCCCCAAGTCGCGTTGATTAAAGTACAAAATGAGCCTGGGTAATTCAATAGTTTCATCTTGTGCTTCTTGAGGTAATGCCTGACTTTTTTCAATCCGTCCTTGAATAATAATGTCGCTGAAATCAGCATTGAGTTGCTCTACCTGAGCGTCTGATATATCTGTCTTCAGACGGATGACTAACTGATCGGCTACATATCGACAAGAGTGATAAACTTGGTAAAAACGAGTAATGGCATCACAAGCCACATCCAAATTGTCTGTCACCGTGTACAGGCTGGGATCTTCAGGGCTGACAAGTCCATTTTGCACTAGTTGCTTATCAATATATTCGCTCCAAGACCGCCAGTAATCGCCACCAGGGTGGTCAATTAAAACTAGAGGTACTGGGCCAAATTTACCAGTTTGGCTTAATGTCATACATTCAAAAGCTTCATCTTGAGTGCCAAAGCCTCCAGGAAACAAGGCTACAGCATCACTTTCTTTGAGGAGAAACAGCTTGCGGGTAAAGAAATATTTGAAGTGTATTAACTTGGGATCACCTTCTATAAACGGGTTTGCTTCCTGCTCAAAGGGTAACTGAATGTTTAATCCAAAGGAATTTTCTCGTCCAGCCCCTTCGTGTCCCGCCTGCATGATTCCACCACCACCGCCAGTCATCACCATAAATCCTAATTGAGAAACAGCGCGACCAAACTCAAGGGCCATTTGGTACTCTGGTGTATCTGGCGCTAGACGAGCAGAACCAAAAATAGTGACTTTGCGAACGTGTCGGTAATCATAAAATAGCTGGAAACCGCGCTCCATATCTGCTAACGCAGCCGATAAGATTTTCCAATCGAGACGCTCAATTTCGGTATCAGCTAGGCGAACAATAGTAGCAAGTGCTTGCTGAATAAATTGCCGATTTTTTAATGTCGGTAAGCGAGCGATCAATTCAGCGATATCCGCCTGTAAAGACTCTAATGTGTCAAACGACGCAGATGAGGTCATGAGAACTGCCGCAACAATGGCACTATATTTTACGTGAATGACTCACACTCTAGCAAGCGGGATATAACCCTCTGATGTGCAGTTAGCATTCTCAGAACTGGTTTTGAGGTAGTATTGATCATTAGTCAAGCTGAGATCCCCATCTTTTAAGATTGAAACTCGGAAGTTGGTGTACGGAACTCGGAAGTTGGTGTACAGAACTCGGAAATTGGTGCTCGGAACTCGGAAGTTGGTGTTCAGAACTTGAAAAGTTGCGTTCGGAACTCAAAAAGTCGTGTTCGGAACTCGAAATATGGTGTTCGGAACTTGGAAGATGGTGTTCGGAACTTGGAAAGTCGTGTTCAGAACTCGGAAGGTGGTGTATGAGAATAACGAACCGCAAAGGGCGCAAAGGACGCAAAGAATAAAAATGTCAACGCGTCCCCGTGTCCCCCTATTCCCTCATCTCAATTCAGCCCCAGTTCTTCTTTCAACGTCTCTGGCACATTAACCGCTGTCTCTAATCCCCGCACACCTTCCCACTGCTGCTTTTTTCCCCAGGTCATTTTTTCCAAATTGGTGTCGCTGAGGTCAGCACCACCGAGAATGGCGTAGCTGAGGTTGCTGTAGCTGAGATTCGCGCCGTTGAGAATAGCACCACTGAGGTTACTGCCACTGAGGTTAGCACTGTTAAGGTTGGCATAGCTGAGGTCTGTGCCGAAAAGGATAGCGTCGGTGAGGTCGGCACCACTGAGGTCGGCTTCGCACAGAAGCACCCCACTGAGGTCGGCTTCGTTGAGGATTACCCGACTCAGGTCTACGCCGCTGAGGTCTGCGCCTAAGAACATTGCGCCGTTGAGTCTGGCATCATTAAGCTTGGCACCGTTAAGTTTGGCATAGCTGAGGTCAGCGGCGATGAGGACGGCATCACTAAGGTTGGTACTGAAAAGAATTGTGTCGCTGAGGTTCGTACCGTTGAGGATGGCGTGACTCAAATCAGCACCACTGAGGTCGGCACGACAGAGGTCGGCATGGTTAAGGTTGGCGCTGCTGAGGTTGGCTTCACTTATATTCGCACCAAAAAGGATGGCGTTACTTAGGTCGGCATGGCTAAAGTTAGTGCTGCTGAGGTCGGCGCGGTTGAGGTCGGCGCGGTTGAGGTCGGCACGGCTCAGGTTTGCACAGCTAAGGTCGGCGCGGTTGAGGTCGGCACGGCTCAGGTTTGCACAGCTAAGATTTGCACCGCTGAGGTTGGTGCTGCTGAGGTCAGCACCGCTGAGGTTTGCACCGCTGAAGTTTGCACCGCTGAGGTTGGCATCGCCCAAGTTTGCGCCGCTAAGGTTTGCACCGCTGAAGTTTACACCAGTTAAGTTGGCATCGCCGAGATAAGCAAGGCTGAGGTCAGCACCCCTAAAGTCTGCCCCGGTGAGGTTGGCATCACCCAGGTAAGCATTCCGAAAGTTGCCGCCTTTAAGGAATTGCCCGACTATACTACTAAAATTACCAATTTCTAGGGCATCGCTATAGTTGATGATCCGCAGCAGTTGAGATGTGAAAAAATTGTCTGTGTCTGGTTGAGCAGATGGATAGAAGGTGATTTTTTGTTTGAGTTCATCTTGATCTTGGGCGTAGCGGTGTAACTCTAACAGTAAAATTAATACGTTCAGCCCTGTATATATGTCTACCTGTCTCAGCCCGATCGCAATATTTTGTGCCGCTAGCTTTAACCTTGTTTTCTGAGGTAGGTTATCATCTGGTGTCCCATCGATAAATTCACCTTGACACCAGCGACGATAAAAATCTTCTAACCGCCAGAAAAGCAGTTCTGGGCGAATTTTTTTACCAGTCACTACCAATTCCATTACTTGGTTGACTATTTCTGGTTTCAGCGCCCCATTGCCCAGTAAATCATAAATCTCTTCGTGCATCTGGCGATCGCACACTCTCAAGCAGAACTCTGATGGTAGTGTGCCCGATGTCTGATCACCTATTTTAGAAGTCAAACTGCTCCTTGATATTGTCCATTTTTCTAAGCTTTCTTGCAGCCTTTGAGACCATAAATCTTCCTGGAAATTATTTTTAGCCAATTTAACGCTTTTGTCTGGTTCTTTAATACTTTTTCCTAGAGGTAAAACTGATTCAGTTCCCATAGCTGTGGTATTTGACATCTCTTGCAACCTTATATCCTTCACATAATTTCTCAGCAGTTGCCAGACTTGAGATAAATATGTTGACATTTCTGTGTCCGTTGTTACATTTAAATTACTGTTTTGATAATCCTGAATTAAAAATTTTTCTGTGCTAATTTGCTTATCATTGTCAAAAATTAATAGTATCAATAAATACTACACGAAAAATAACATGCGTTGGCGATGTCTACAATTGACTACACCGACGGCGTTCCTGGAGGGAGACTTATCGCTAACTCGTATTAACCTCAAGCTTCTTCTGCTGATGCAAATAAAATGTCATCGGCAAAATTCTTTTAAAAATCAAGTAATTTTCCTATTTTGGCTAATTTGTTATACTTTTTTCTCAAGATATTTACTAATCTGATGTAAAAATAATACTTACTCTTTGTAAGAGACGGAATTATTAGGAAAAATCTTACTGTACAACAGCGTAACAAAGTTGAAAAATGGCAACTAAAATTAAAGTCTAAAGTTTGGTGCTTGATATCAAGCATCTGAGAAAATCGGCAAAAAGTCGGCTATATAGCTTTGCAAAAGTTAAAAATTAATTACGGGATAGTTATTGGGGGATTGATGCGATGAACAACAGATTAACCTTTTATATGATTTTGTTACATAGTTTGTTTTTAGGAATAGCAACGGCTAGCGCCAAGTCACCGTCTGTTAACATTGGTACAGAGTTATCAGCGAAGCATAGGGCTGTGCGGGTTGTCGAAGCTGTGGTTACAGCCAGAAGTGGAGAGAAATCCAATAGTAAGTTAACGATAGGAACTTCTTCAACGAAAATCTCAGAGTTATCGTCAAGGAATATCAATATTCCCCAGAAACAGAGCCTACCTTCAGGGCAAGTTTGGGTAGTTAATAAAAATAAAGACGTACAGCCTCAACCGTTTATTTGGGTAGTAAAAGACCTAAAAAAAGTAGGACAGCAACCATTTTTACAAGTTGCAAAACCCCCAGAAAAGCCTAAACCTAGCAAAACACCAACAACAAAGGATGAGTTAGAAGCCTTTGACGAAGTAATCAAAGACACCCAAAAGTCAGGGGGTTTGTTTACCCTTTATCGCAATAAAGAAAAGAATAAAATTTATCTAGAAATTAAGCCAGAGCAACTCAATAAAAATTACCTAGCTACGGCAACTCTGGAATCGGGCATTGGCGAACGAGGTATTTACAGCGGTATGCCTCTGCAAGATTTTTTATTTTATTTCCAGCGGGTCGATGATAAATTAAACTTCGTCATCCGCAATGTTAATTTTCGCACTCGTGAGGGAGATCCTCAAGTGCGATCGCTAGCCCGATCTTTTAGTGACTCTGTTCTCTACAGCATTTCTCTTAAAAGCATTCATCCAGAACGCAAAACTCTTCTCATCGACTTGGGAGATTTGCTACTCACAGACTTGGCTGGATTGTCTGTAAGTTTAGGAGTTCCAGGAAGCACAGACCAGTCTTATTTTGGTACTGCTAAAGCGTTTCCCCAAAATTTAGAAATTGAATCAGTTTTAAATTTCTCTGGTGGCACTGGCCGTGACAGTGAAATAGCAAGCTTTGCGTCGCTAGCTGATAACCGTGGCTTTACCCTGCGCGTCCACTACAGTCTCTCCCAACTACCCGATAAAAATTATCGCCCGCGCCTTGCTGACGATCGCGTCGGCTATTTCATCACCGCCTACCAAGATTTATCCAAAGACGATCGCGGCGATTCTTTTGTCCGCTACATCAATCGCTGGGATTTAGAAAAACAAGAGCCAAAAGCAGTAATTTCTCGCCCCAAAAAACCGATTGTGTTCTGGATTGATAACGCTGTGCCCTTAGAGTACCGCGATGCCATGAAAGAAGGTGTCCTGATGTGGAACAAAGCCTTTCTCAAAGCGGGATTCAAGGATGCAATTGAAGTCCGCCAAATGCCAGATGATGCCACATGGGACCCAGCAGATATTCGTTACAACACGATTCGCTGGATTAACACAGTCGATGGTTATTTTGCAATGGGGCCATCCCGCGTTAACCCCTTGACTGGAGAAATTTTGGATGCAGACATTCTCGTAGATGCTAGCTTTGTGCGGGTACTCAAGAGTGAGTATCGCAAAATCGTCCAACCCAGCCAAACAGAAAATCGCACCACTCTATCAGCTTTGATGCAAAATCGTCTACTTTGCGCTAATGGTTTAGATGCAAAAAACAATGGTGTACCCCAGCAAATGCAAGGGCAACAAGGGTTGTTGAATCGTTTATCTAAAATGGCTGGCGAGTACGATTTATGCTACGGGATGGAAGCTGCTAACCAGTTTGCCCTTGGTTCACTGGCGATGTCACTGCTGCCAGATACTATGGCCACTCCAGACCAGTTGAAAGAATATATCAATCAATATTTACGTTTAATCATCGCTCACGAAGTTGGCCATACTCTTGGTTTGCGCCATAACTTCCGTGGTAGTACACTGCTATCACCAGACGAGATGAATAATACCGAAATTACCAAAACTAAAGGTCTGACAACTTCGGTGATGGATTATATTCCCCCAAATATTGCCCCTCAAGGGATAAAACAGGGAGATTATTTTCCCAATATGGTGGGGCCTTATGATGAGTGGGCGATTAAATATGGCTACATACCAATTCAGACATCAACTCCCATAGCAGAAAAGCCGATTTTGGAAGAAATTGCTGCACAATCCTATAAGCCAGAATTGAGTTATTCCACAGATGAAGATGTCTATGACCTTGACCCCACAGCCGATGCTTGGGATAACAGCGGCAATGTCCTGCTTTATTCTCAGTGGCAATTAAATAATTCGCGGGTGATGTGGGAACGTCTTGATAAGCGTTACCCAATGGCTGGTGATAGTTACAGCGATGTGAGCGAACGTTTTAGTACAGTATTGGGTAACTATTTCCAGCAAATATATTACACCACAAAATATATTGGGGGACAGTCTTTTTATCGCATCCACCCTAGCGAAATCACCTCTGGAGTTAACCAACAGCGATTACCATTTAAACCGGTACCAGTTGAAGAACAACGGCAGGCTTTAGAAACGCTGCAAAAATATGTATTTGCAGAAGATGCCTTGAAGTTTTCACCAGAACTACTGAATAAATTAGCTCCTTCCCGTTGGCGACACTGGGGTAGTTCTCCGCAAGTTGGTCGTTTGGATTTTCCAATTCATGACTTGGTGCTGTTGATGCAAGGTTCTGTGTTGCGGGATTTACTCTCAGGCGATCGCCTCTCTCGCCTCAAGGATATTGAACTGAAAACCAAGCCAGAAAATGCACTGACTCTGCCGGAACTATTTGACACTTTGCAATCAGGTATCTGGACAGAAGTAATCAAACCAAAAGGTCAACCAATGAAGATTACCAGTTTGCGGCGAGGCTTACAGCGGCAATACCTGGATATTTTGACTGGTATGGTGTTGCGAAAAGAATATGTTCCAGAAGATGCTCGCACTCTGGCTTGGTATAAACTCAGACAACTAAATGATAAACTCAAGGGGGTTAATTCCGAGGATGAATACACCAAAGCGCACTTACTAGAAACGCGCGATCGCATCGAGAAAGTCTTAAACGCTCCATTGCAAGCGAATTAAAAAGTTAGGAGTTAGGAGTCAATATTAAAACTCCTAACTCCTAATTCTTCTTCTCTCATTCTGATGTGGAAACGGAGGAAACTCCAAAACGCTTAAATCGTTAGCGCTTAGGACTTTCAGCGATTTCAGCATCAAGTTTATATATAAAAAACTCAAAATGAGGCAGCAGATGAGAAAGTTTCCTCCTGCTACCCTTTGTTTCTTTTAACTACTCAACGCCTTTAAAAAGCGTTGCAAACTCTTAAACACATTGGGCTTTTTCGCAGGTGTCGCGTCTGTTGCTGTTTGCGGTTGTCCCTTCAAGAGGATGAGATCCAACTCATCACCCGATGGTTTTGTAGGTAATTCGGCAATTCTTTGATATTCGCCGCTAATTTCCAGCCAAACCTCCCACTGTCCTGGATAGCAGCGATATAGGGCACTTTCATCGTCTACAGGGCGGAGATAATAGGCGGATTCAATGGTGCTGATAAAACGATCGCGGATTTTTCTAGCTGTATAACCAATGCCCACAGTTCCAGAATCTTCTAGGCGGGGATTTAACAAGACTAAAGGGCGATCGCCTATTTCTTGACATAACTTTTCCACCTGCGGTACTTCTACAGAAGTGGGGGCGATGAACAAGAAAATTTCATCCTCTGGCTGAATTTTTGTCTGCAAAGAAGCAGCCCTTCCCGTACCAATATCCAAAATTTGAAATGGTGTATCTGCCCAATTACGACGGGCTAAAGCCGCAGCACCAGCGTCAGCAAAGAAAATCTTCAAACGGGAATCATATTCTGTAAACACTGGCAGAAATTGTTCCGCCACCGGCATAAACTTGAGTTCTGGGAACAGGAAATCAACTTGTATGCGAGTACAGCCAGCTGCAAGGGCGGCTTGGACGGCTACACGAGATTGGGCGATCGCATCTTCAAGAGTATTTGGAAGTTCATTCATGGTTTATTATGTCGTTTTAGCATTACTCCCATTGTTCCAGTATTAGCTCTGATTGAGTAGACAGGCGATGACGATCAACCCCAGGATAGCCGCAATGGGTGTTGGGTAGGCGTAGCCCGTGAGGAGGAAAGTTCATAGGAGTAAGCATAAAGCTCAATTGAAGAAGTGCGATCGCATAGAAGACACACTCAAAATTTTACCTATTGTTAAAAGACTCGTTTAAAAGCGAGGTCAAAAATTTCATTGCTTACTTGCGATCGCAAGTATGGCAGAAGTTTTCACCAATCGTTGCTATACCCCTACTATTGTTAAAATAGCTTGCATTAGTACCTCTAACTCAATTGGTTTGGAAATATGCTGTTGAAATCCGGCTGCTAGTGCAAGTTGTTGATCAATTTCTCCTGCATAAGCAGTGAGAGCGATCGCCGGAATTTCTCCACCCTGGTCAGGTGACTGCTTTCTAATTTGACGAATTAGTGTGTAGCCATCCATATCGGGCATACCAATATCACTGATTAACAAATCAAATTTTGCTTGCTTCAAACTGCTGAGAGCATCATGTGCTGATTCCACTTCAGTCACTTGCGCCCCGTACTGTTCTAGCAGGAAGCCGATGAACTCCCGCGAATCTCTGTCATCATCTACAAGCAGCGCTTGCAATCCATTCAGATTGAAGTCTGAGTGATTATGAAACGCAGCATCATCTTGATTCAGTTTTGCCGCAGCGATCAGTGGAAACTTGACTTTAAACGTTGCTCCTTGACCTTCTCCAGGGCTTGCTACCTCAACAGTTCCTCCATGCAATTCAACCAAATGACGCACGATCGCTAACCCTAACCCCAATCCTCCAAATCTTCGGGTTGTTGTCCCATCGGCTTGGCGGAAGTAGTCAAAGACGTAGGGCAGAAAGTCAGCAGAGATCCCCATACCAGTGTCGCTGACAGAGATTTGAGTGTATTCCAAAGGATGAGTATCTACTTCATTCCTCCCTTTACCTTCATCCTTGATCCTTTCTAACCGCACCTCTACTCGACCACCCTGTGAGGTAAATTTAATCGCATTGGAAAGTAGATTCCAAACAACCTGTTGCAGGCGACCAGAATCACCCAACACTTGCCCAACGTTCGGTTCAAATATTGTTTGAATCTGAATGGATTTAGCTTCAGCAGCGAGCCGCACGGTTTCCAGAGCAGCTTTGATGGTACAAGTTAGACCGACTGGAACTGTATGCAAACTCAACTTGCCTTGGAGAATGCGCGACACATCGAGTAAATCTTCAATCAATTGCGCTTGCAGCTTGGCATTACGCTCGATTGTTTCGAGTGCATACTGAGTTTTGGCTGGGTTCTGGTGGCTCGTTTGCAAAATTTTTGCCCATCCCAAAATAGGATTCAAGGGCGATCGCAATTCATGAGACAGCACTGCTAGAAACTCATCTTTAATCCGATTGGCTTGTTGCGCTTGTTCAGTTTGTTGCTGCAAAGAAATCATCAGCTGATTGAGGCGATCGTTTTGCTCTTGCAGCAAGGCTGATGCTCGCTTCCGTTCGGTGATATCGGACAGGATGAAAACGGCACCCGTGAGAGTCCCATGCCCATCAAATACTGGGTCAATGGTTTTGGCAAACCACCGTCCTGTGGACTGAAATTCTAAAACTTGCCGTTGGTGAGTTTCTTTAGCACGGCGAAAGCAGGTGCCATCACCAATTCCCAATTCTGCGCCCATCAACTCATGGTGAACACAACCTAAAATTTTGTGGGAGGGCTTGCAAAAAAGCTGCATCATCGCTAGATTACAGCGCAGAATTATACCTTCTCGGTCTACCAGACATACGCTGTCCTTGATAGAGTCAAAGGTGGTTTGCCACTCCCGTGCTGAGGATAAAGCAGCTTCCTCGGCTCGGCGAATTCGCAGCAGCGATCGCACCGTAGCAAGTAGTTCAATGGGTTCAACAGGTTGCACCAGATAAGCATCGGCTCCACTGTCTAAGCCTTCTGCTTTATCCTGGCTTTGAATAAAACTTGCAGAAAGGTGTAGCACCGGAATAAACGCAGTTTCGGGATTTGCCTTAATTTGGCGACAGACTTCAAAGCCGCTGATATCTGGTAATTTGACATCCAAAATCACCAGAGTAGGCTGATGTTCAGCAGCAGCCTTTAATCCTGCTGCTCCGGTTGCCGCTTCCACGACGGTAAACCCTGCATTTTGCAAAATCCGGGTAACAATGTAACGATTTGCTTCGTTATCGTCAACATGCAGGATGATAATCCGTGGCTCAGACATGACTTTGCCCGCAAATATCTAGAACAAGCCCGGCTTTGATCAGTGCATCTTGAAGTTGGGCGTTCGCTGCCGTTTGAGAGCCTGTTTCTTTGGAAAGAATAGCGATGCTTGTTTTTGCTAATTGGCTCTGCGCTTCTGCATCCAGTTGTGCAGATGAGTGGATAATCACAGGAATCGACTGAGTGACGGGATTGCTCTTAAGCTGCTTGAGTACATCAAACCCGCTGAACTCTGGCATCTCCAGGTCAAGCACGATCACACTCGGTTGCTCGCATTGTGCCAAATTTAATCCTTCCCATCCGTTCATGGCTTCTAAAATACTCAATTGTGTATTTACTAACAACTGTTTCACCAAATACCGATAGGCGGGGTCATCGTCAATTAACAAGATTTTTTGAAGCTTGTTCTGATTAATTAGCGTATTAAGTTTGTTCAACAACGGCAATCTGTCTACCGGCTTAATTAGAAAACCGTTGGCTCCTAACGCTAGTGCTTGCTTCTCGTTATCAATGATGGTAATAACTAGTACAGGGATGGTACTGGTCGTTTCATCACCTTTGATTTCTCGCAAGAACGTCCAGCCGTTTTGCCCTTCTAGCATAATATCTAGCATAATCGCTGCCGGCTGAACTTGTTGTAATACTTGCCTTGCCTGAGCTAAGGTGCGGGTGGCAATCAATTGATAAGTTGATTGCTGAAGGTGGTTTTCGTAAATAAATAGTGTTTCTGGATGATCTTCAACTGCCAGAATGGGCAGGCGAGCTGGCTCAAGTGATGCCATCGGTTGCAGGAGGGTGGGAAATTCAGTTGCATGTGGGTAGACGATCGGAATCGATGCCGTAAATGTGGAGCCTTCACCCAGCTTACTTCTAACTGAAATACTGCCGCCGAGTAGCTCCGTTAGCTTGCGCGATAACGGCAATCCTAACCCGGTTCCCTTCACCTGCTTTTGCAGAGAAGACTCAATTTGGACAAAATCCTCAAAAATGCGCTCTTGATCGGCTGGAGCAATGCCGATGCCCGTATCGGACACGGAGAAGGTGACAGTATGACCCCTTTGCACGGCACTCACACGTACTTCTCCCTGCTCGGTAAACTTGAGGGCATTCGAGATAAAGTTTCTCAGAATTTGAGCGACTTTGCCCTCATCGCTATATATCTGCCCAATGCCATCAGGTTCCTCGACATTCAGCGCGACAGAGGAACCTTGAACCAATAATGGGCGCAGCATTCCCCGCAGCGTGGCAAACAAGTCACTGACTTCAAAGGAACTGGGACGCACTTCAATTTTTCCAGCTTCCACCTTTGCCAAATCCAGCAAGTCGTTGACTAGTTCTGATAATCCGCTCGCCCCCTTTTGGATGAATGTCACCTGCTTTTCTTGCTCGGCGGTCAAATCGCCATCCATCCGTGCCAGCAGCATCCGAGATAGGGACAGAATAGAGTTGAGCGGTGTGCGAAACTCATGACTCATGTTCGAGAGAAAGCGGGTTTTTAGCTCGTTAGCCTTTTGCAGAGAATCTGCCTTCTCATCCAGTTCCGCGTAGAGGGCAACTACACCACGATTAGTATCTTCTAGTTCTCGGTTAAGCTGGGTCAGTTCTTCCTCCCGCTTCCGTAATTCTCCCATTGCCCGCAGTAATTCCTGATTTTGGCGCTGGATTTCTTCATAGGGATTTTGGGGCGATCGCTTCATCACGGTTTCTCGAATCTGCTGCAATTGCGAATCGCTGAAAGTAGGTGTGCGCTTCGACAGCCTTTTGCTCATCACCACCGTTGTTCCCTGTCCCGGCAGCGATTCCATCTCAAAGAAATCCATCAGCTTGCGGCTGCCCATAATGCCTAGCCCCATTCCTGTAACAGAGGTGTAGCGTCCTGCCAAAACCTCTGCTAGATGAGGAATGCCCCCTCCCTGATCCTGAATCCGAATCAGAAAAGCCTGAGGTTCTCCTGCCACACAAAATTCAACCGTTCCACCTCTGGCATACTGAAAGGCGTTGCGGGCAATTTCGGAAACTGCCGTTGCCAATCGTGCTTGATCTTGAGCATCAAAGCCCAATTGCTCGGCTATCTCACGAGTTCGTTGTCTAGCTTGGACAACATCCTGTTCGTAGTGGATTTCGAGTGTGAAAAGAATTGTCAAGTCGCTTCGCTCCAATTCAAAAAAATTGCACTTTCTTTGGGACTTGTACCTTTAATTACGAATTAGTTATTATTTTCCATTCCTTTAGCCACTAACACCGTCACATCGTCCCGGTCTCGGTTAAAGTCTCGGTATAACACACCTGCAATCAGGCTGGGATGTTTTTGACTCAAGCCTGGATAGCGATCAAGCTGCCACTTACTGTCTAATCCATCAGAATGCATAATTAAAAGTCCGTTGGCATACCAGGGGTAGCTAAACTCTTGAATTTTACGAATTTCATGTCCGACCGTGCCGTTGTGAGACAGCAGATGGTGGTGTTCAGTAAATGAGAAAATCCTGGCAGCAATATTGCCAATTCCGGCAAAGCGGACAGACTGTTGTTCAAAATCAATTTCGGCAATGGCGAGTGCCGCTCCTCGTGTACTTCGCAAGGCGGCGTGGGCAGCTTCGACGATCGCACCAGGAGAACGATGATGTTCTTGAAAAATTCTTACGGCTTGTGAAGCAGCACTGGCAGCCGCAGGCCCATGCCCTAAGCCATCGGCTACTAGCAACAGGCTGCGGCATTGATCGACTTGACATGCCCAGGCATCTCCTGAAACCTCCTCCCCTCGTTTGGGCAAACAGATCACCCCAATTTCTAAGGTCTTTTCAGGCGGATGGGGTGCCGAGTTTGCCCAGAGGTGGACGAGGAGCGCCGTCCCTTGATTGCGAATTGAGTAAATTTCAAATAAACCAGAGAGGCGACGAATACCGCCCAGTCCATTGCCTAAGGTTCCGGCTGTGGAAAAGCCATCTTGCAAACACTCATCCACATCGACCATTCCCCGTCCTTTATCTAGTGACAAGACTTCAATACCGATGGCTGAATCGTGTTCGATCAATCTTAGTAACAACACTCCACCCTGACCGTGCTGGATCAGATTGTTTGCAAGCTCTGTCACCACAATGCCAACCCTGCCCCGTTGAGTTTCCTGAAAGCCGAGCCGAGTTGCTAAAGCGATCGCTACCCGTCGGGCTTCCCCGGTCTGGCTAGATTCAGTAATTGTAATGATGACAGATTCTCTCATTTTATTTCCATCGTACAATTGTTACCCGTGTTCCTTCTCCCACCGCAGACTGAATCTCAAACTCGTTGGCAAGTCGTTTGGCACCGCCCAGTCCCATACCCAACCCGCCCCCCGTGGTGAACCCATCCTTCAGCGCCAGATCAATATCGGGAATTCCCGGCCCCTGATCTTCAAAGGTCAGCCGGAGTCCTCGTCGTCTCCCTTCCTGAAGCGTTTCTAACTTGACAGTGCCACCTCCCCCGTATTCTAGGGTGTTGCGGGCTAACTCACTGGCGGCGGTCACAATTTTAGTTTGATCTACTAAGCCAAAGCCAATTTCCACGCCCAGCTGGCGCACGGCTTGCCGAACTAAGACTACATCTATAGAAGATTGAATGTTGATCGTTTCAGTCTTCTGCATTGTCATCTGCACTCCGTTTGGTGGCAGCGACCGGATTTGTGGTTTCATTGAGTGATGATCGCAACAGTGCCATGCCCTTTTCTACGTTTAGGGCAGTGCGAATGCCCGTCAGCGACACCCCCAATTCCACCAGGGTAATTGCCACAGCAGGCTGCATCCCAACGACAACCGTCTCCGCATCTAGCACTCGTGACATTCTGGCAATGTTGGCTAAAATCCTACCAATGAAGGAATCAACAATATCTAATGCCGAAATATCGATTAATACACCGTGAGCGTTGGTTTGAGTTATACGGTTGGTTAGGTCGTCCTGTAATGTCATGGCAAGGTGATCGTGCATATCCACTTGGATCGTCACAAGCAGACAATTGCCCATTTTGAGTATAGGAATGCATTCCATTGGTTCCTACCTATTGAGGTTGAGAGCGGGTAATGGTTACTCCCAACCGTTTTAGCGCCATGAGAAAGGCATCGGCTAACGTCGCTTTGGTGATTACATCTGCCAAATCTATGCCGAGATAAACGATTGTTTGAGCAATTTGAGGACGAATGCCACTGATCATACAATCGGCTCCCATGAGACGGGCAGCAGTAACGGTCTTGAGCAGATGTTGAGCTGTGAGGGTATCGACGGTGGGAACCCCGGTAATGTCAATAATGGCAACTTCTGACCCGGTTTCAACAATTTTCTGCAATAACGACTCCATCATCATTTGAGTGCGGGCACTATCCAGGGTGCCGATAATGGGCAATGCCAAAATTCCCTCCCAGAGTTTAATTACTGGGGTAGACAGCTCCATTAACTCTTCCTGCTGCCGCAAAATTACTTCTTCCCGCGCCTTTTGATACACTTCAATTGTCAGCAATCCTAGTTGATCCAGTAAGTTTGTGGCTAGCCATATCTCTTCACCCAACTCAACGGGGTCTTTCAATTGCTGACGCATCCGCTTGAACAGGGGTTGCTTGAAGGAGAAGACGAATGTAGCCGTTTCCGATGGGGTGAAGCCTTTTTGCGATCGCGATCGAGAAATGCTACTTAGGATCTCTCGCATATCCTCCCACACTGCTGCTTGAATATTGGCCAACTTGCCCTGCCCAACAGCAATCCGAAACAGGCTAAGGAATTCCCGGCACTCCTCCTTTAGCTCGGCTTCTTTAATCAAGCCTCTCCGAATATTGATAGTGGCTAACTCCTGAGTCCACTCCGACAGCAGGTCTGCCTCAAAGGTTTCCAGGATCTCTGGTATCTTACTTTCGCTCATCGTTCCTATAAGGGCAACCGCTTTCATTAGTCCAAAATTCAGTGTATGACGATTCAGTCCAACGTGAAAGCTGATATTGGAGAGCGATTTTTTTAGGATAACTGGGCAATACCTGCCGTTGGCGATCGTGATTCTTGATTAATTTCTTTTGACCAAACTGGCTCGAAATAGCCTCTGCCCAGCCTGCGAATACATAGGTGTTAGTTTCAGCCTTGTGTCAGCTTTTTGTGTTAATCAAAGCAATGAAGACAATAGTATTCTGGTCAGTCAGTGAGATTTCAACTTTTTTGTTCTCTGCTGTTGTGCCATTAGGCAGTGACCAATGCTGTATCTAAGTTTTAGTATGAGCGATCAACGCTTAACTAAAGATAAATCCGGTGTCAGCCTTTGCAAAACTTGCTTTAATACCATTACCGTCCAATCTATATCAGCTTCACTGGTATCACGCCCCAATGTGATGCGAATTCCTCCCAAAGCGGCTTTTTCAGAATAACCCATCGCTAATAATATCGGGCTAGGGCTAAGTTTACCACTATGACAGGCAGCACCAGCACTGATGCCGATACCTGCAAGGTTTAGCTGCCGTACCAAGGTTTTACCGCTGAGTTTTTTGCCATCGGCGTTTTCTAAGCACATACTTACATGGTGAGGCAAACGATCGCAGCCATCCCCTGTGGCAATTAAACCAGGAATTTCAGCTAATTGGGCAAAGGCGCGATCGCGTAACTCAATTAACCGTGGTGTTTCTGTGGCTAATTCTTCGGCTGCTAATTCTGCTGCTACACCAAACCCGGCAATTATCGGTACTGCTTGCGTACCAGAACGCAGCCCCATTTCTTGCCCACCACCACCCAGTAAGGGCATCAACTCCACACCAGGACGCACGTACAGCGCCCCTACACCTTGGGGACCATATATTTTATGACTAGAAAGGCTAATTAAGTCTACGGGCAGTTGTTGCACATCTATGGGTAAGCGTCCCGCAGCTTGCACTGCATCTGTGTGGAACAAAGCACCGTGTGATGGCTCTGCCCGCCGCAGGCATCGCACAATTTTGCCCAGTTCCTCAATTGGTTGCACAGTGCCAACTTCACTTTGACCGTAAATTATGGAAACAAGAACTGTGTTATGTCGCAATGCTGCCTTTAAATCTAGGGGGTTGACTCTGCCTTTAATATCTACACCTAGGCGCGTAACTTCCCAACCCCACATTTCTAGAAGCTTTACTGTCTCAGAAATTGCGGAATGCTCGACGCTGGAGATAATTATATGTTGAGGAACAGCATACAACCGAGCCACACCCATAATTGCGAGATTATTTGCTTCTGTACCACCAGATGTAAAGATTATTGATGCTGGATCGACAGCATTAATTAGTCCAGCAACTTGGACTCTGGCTTGTTCTACAACCGTTGCAGCGCGTTGTCCCCATTCATGTAAGCTGGAAGGATTGCCCCACTCTTGGGTGAGGACTCTTTGCATAACTGCGATCGCTTCTTTTCGAGTGGGAGTAGTGGCACTGTAATCTAGATAAATTTGCATATAACCGATAATGGTGAGAACACACGTTGGTAGTAGGCTGCTGATCTTGCCAGCATATATACTTTGAGTGGACAATTCCTGAAAAAAATCTCTGTAATTCTGCCTCTAGCAGTGGATTTTTCCCTTTACTTGGAAAGTTATTTTCTACTTCATTCAGAACACAAAATTTTGGGAATTATAAATATGTCCACTCCCAATCCACTTTTAACAGATTACAGTGCAACTTTTATCTAGACAAAGGTATTTTTTATATATCTTTTTACTGATATTCTCCCTTGCTGGTTGTCAACGAGTCCAGTCTCTCAATCAGCGTCCAGCACCTTTACCACAAGACCCGTTAGTTCAAGTTTATTTTAACCATTCTGAGTCTTCAGAATACAAAGAACCTTACCGTCAGCAAACTCGCCTTGGGGATGATTTAGAAAAACAGATTGTTGATGCGATTACGCAAGCTAAATCTACAGTAGATGTGGCGGTGCAAGAATTACGTTTACCCAAAGTTGCCCAAGCACTGGTTGATAGACAAAAAGCTGGCGTAAAAGTCAGGATAATTTTAGAAAATACATATAGCCGACCTTGGAGCAACTTAACATCTACTGAAGTAAGTAAGTTAGATAAAAGGGAACAGGAACGCTACAACGAATTTCGCAAATTTATCGATATTAATCAAGATAATCAACTCACTCCAGCAGAAATCAATCAAAGAGATGCTTTGATAATTTTGCAAAATGCCAAAACTCTCTGGATAGATGATCAAGCAGATGGTTCAGCTGGTAGCAGTTTGATGCACCACAAATTTGTGATTGTGGATAATCGCATTGTAATTATAACTTCGGCCAATTTTACTTTAAGTGATACTTATGGTGATTTCACAAATTCTAGCAGTTTAGGCAATGTCAATAACTTATTGCAGATTGACAGCCCAGAATTAGCATCTTTATTTACAGAAGAGTTTAATATCATGTGGGGAGATGGCCCAGGAGGTAAGCTAGATAGTCAATTTGGTTTGAAAAAACCGATGCGTTTACCTAAACAAATAACTTTAGGTAGCACCCAAATTACTGTGCAATTTTCGCCTACTTCTCCAACTCAACCTTGGAGTAACAGTAGTAATGGTTTAATTGGCAAAACTTTAGATTCAGCAAGTAAATCTGTTGATATGGCATTATTTGTCTTTTCCGAACAGCGGATTGCCAATATTTTAGAAAAACGCCATCAACAAAGTGTGCAAATTCGCGGTTTAATTGAACCACAATTTGCCTATCGTCCCTATAGCGAAGCATTGGATATGATGGGGGTTGCTCTTAGTAACAAATGTAAATATGAAGTTGACAATCATCCTTGGCAAAATCCAATTACAACCGTAGGTGTACCTATGTTACCCAAGGGTGATTTATTACATCACAAATTTGGTGTTATTGATAGTCAAACAGTAATTACAGGTTCTCATAATTGGTCAGATGCTGCTAATAATGGTAACGATGAGACGCTTGTAGTAATTGAAAGTCCTATCGTTGCTGCCCATTATGTGCGGGAATTTGCTCGTCTTTATACCAAGGTTAAACCCGGCTTACCACCAGGAATTCAAGAGAAAATTAAGTTAGAACAAACACGCTGTCCCCAGATAAAAAGTTCTTCATCAAGTAAACAACAAGCAATTAAACAAATAAATATCAACACTGCAAGTATGGAAGAATTAGCAACTCTCCCTGGCGTGGGCAAGAAGTTAGCACAGCGGATAATTATTAGCCGTCAACAGCGAAAATTTACATCTTTACAAGACTTGGAAAGAGTTCCAGGAGTTAGTGCTAAGACATTAGAAAAATGGGGTGAGCGCCTTATTTGGTAAGGGCGCACAGATGTTCACTAACTTTTTGAGCAAATTCTTGGAGGTTGGCATTAAAGACTAAGTTTTTTGGTTTAACTTGATCTTAGTAGCGATCGCGAGGGTAAATAAAGCTATTTTTATCTTCATGATTAGGCTGTAACAGAAATAGCCTATGCCTTTATCCTTTGATCTTATCGAGAGCTAGATTCAGCTTCAACACATTAACTCCAGGCTCACCAAAGATGCCGAGAAAACGACCATCGGTATTTTGGGCAATCAAAGTTTCCAGTTGGGGGGGCTGAACTCCTCGCGCCTTGGCTACTCGTGCAATTTGAGCGATCGCAGCTTTGGGGGTGATGTGGGGATCAAGGCTGGAACCAGAGGTGTAGACTAGATCAGCAGTCGGCTGTACACCTGCTGTTTTCAAACGATTGAAGTCACCTTCAACCTTTTTGTTAGGATCGGGGTCATTTTTACCTTTGATGCGTTCCAGTAATGCGGGATTACTAGGAGCCAAGTTACTAGCACCAGAAACCCCGGTTTTTAAAACTCCCGCATCGTCCTTTTTGGGGTCGGCTGTGCTGTAACTGGTGGTACTGGGACGGCTGTTAAAATAGCGATCGCTACTAAAAGGTTGACCAATCAAAGCAGAACCGACAACTTGACCTGTGCTATTTGTTAGTAAACTACCATTTGCTTGAAACGGAAACACAATCTGCCCAATGACAATCATCGCAAAAGGATAAATAATCGCTCCAATAACCCAGAGTACTAGGGTAGAACGAATAGCCCTGCTAGCTTCGCGTGCAAAACTCATTAGAATTTCTCCGGTACAAACATTACAAAAAATAAATAGATGGAAAGCCCTAGCGTCACCAGTCCTAACAGCCCCAATCCCCAAGATTGACTGCGGGAAAGCTGTTCACCAGTAGCCGCATAAACTAGAGGTGCAACCACTAGGTTGAAACACATCGCCAAGAACAAATACAGTGGTAGCTTTTGTCTACGCCATTGACACCAGATTTCAGTTATTTCTTCTAATACTTGAGATGCAGCGAGCGCGCGGCGGATATTAACGGGTTTCATAGTAAATTAAGACAAAGGTAAGATGATATCTATCAGTTTGATGGCAATGAAGGGAGCTATGATACCACCAACGCCATAGATGAAGATGTTGCGACGTAACAGTTGATCTGCTGTTAAAGGTAAAAACTTTACCCCTTTGAGTGCTAGCGGAATTAATGCTGGAATAATCAAAGCATTGTAAATCAGCGCCGAGACGATCGCAGATTGAGCACTCTTTAATCCCATAATATTAAGTGCGCCGATTCCAGCCGCTGCAAAGATAGTGGGAATGATGGCAAAATACTTGGCAATATCGTTAGCGATGGAGAACGTTGTCAATGCTCCACGGGTAATTAGCAACTGTTTACCTATGGTTACTAAGTCAATTAGCTTCGTGGGGTCAGAGTCTAAGTCCACCATGTTAGCAGCTTCTTTGGCAGCTTGCGTCCCAGAGTTCATCGCCACACCGACATTTGCTTGAGCCAAAGCAGGTGCATCGTTAGTACCATCTCCGGTCATTGCCACCAATTTACCCTGAGATTGTTCAGAACGAATCACCTCAATTTTGTCTTCTGGAGTCGCTTCGGCAATGAAATCATCAACCCCAGCTTCTTGGGCAATTACCGAAGCGGTAATTCGGTTGTCACCTGTGAGCATGATAGTCTTAACACCCATACGGCGGAGTTGGTCAAACCTTTCTCGCAGTCCAGGTTTCACAATATCTTTGAGGTAGATGACACCATAAATATTGTCATCTTGGCAAACAGCTAAGGGTGTACCCCCTAATCGGGAAACTCGCTCATAAGCTGCGTCTATATCATCAGGAACGTCGCCACCACGGGAACGGACAAATCCTTTAATGGCATCCACTGCTCCTTTGCGAATTTGTTTGCCATCGGGTAGATTTGTGCCACTCATCCGGGTTTTTGCGGAAAATTCCACACCCTCGGCTTTGTCAATATTGAAGTCTACCGCAGCCTGAGACTTTTCTGCCAATATCACAATTGACTTGCCTTCTGGCGTTTCATCAAACAAGCTAGCAGCAAGGGAGACTTGCGCCACATCTTTGATTGAGTGATTATTCAAAGGAATAAACTCGTCAGCCATCCGATTACCCAAGGTGATTGTGCCTGTCTTATCCAGCACCAGGGTATTGATGTCACCGCAGGCTTCTACTGCTCGACCAGAGGTAGCAATGACGTTAAACTGGGCAACCCTATCCATCCCTGCAATACCGATCGCACTGAGTAAACCACCGATAGTTGTAGGAATTAAAGCTACCAGTAGCGAGATGAGGATAGCAACGCTAGCACCCGCCCGCAAACTGTTGGCCGCCTCAGCCCCAAAGGCTGTGCTGATAAAGTTGGCAATGTAGCCAACAAATGGCGGCATAGTTGCCACCACAATCAGGAATACCTGCGTTAACACTGCCAACAATACCGTCAAAGCAATCTCGTTGGGAGTCTTGCTGCGTTCTGCCCCTTCAACCAGGGAAATCATGCGATCGATAAAGCCTTGACCAGGGTCAGCACTAATACGAATTGTCAATTCGTCTGATAATAGGCGTGTACCGCCTGTCACCGAACTGGCAATATCTGTACCTGGTTGCTTCAGTACCGGGGCAGATTCCCCAGTGATTGCAGACTCATCCACTGAGCCGATGCCTTTAATTACATCCCCATCGGCGGGAATCATATTATTTGCAACCACTTTTACCAAATCGCCCCGTCGCAGTTCCGTAGAATTGACTTGTTGTATCGAACCATCTGGGAGGATTTTATTAGCGATCGTATCCGATCGCGTCGATCGCAGTGAATCAGCCTGTGCTTTACCGCGTCCTTCAGCTACAGCTTCGGCAAAATTTGCAAAAACGAGTGTGAAAAAGAGAATGAAGGTAATCAACCCGTTTAACAGGCGTTGTTGGTTGGCATCTGCCTGGATTGTGCCAAATAGATTTGGGTTAAGGGTAACAAGAAAGGTGACAATTGTGCCCACCCAAACAACAAACATAACTGGGTTTCTGACAGTAATTCGCGGATCGAGCTTGACAAATGACTCACGAATTGCTCTCTGGTAAAGCCCCCGCATATCTGTTTTAGGGGTGTGCTTGCGCGAGTCACGAGTTCCAGATGGAATACGGGGGGAGGGAGAATCAGTAGTAATTGGCATACATTAAATCTTCGGAATGGGGCATTGGGCATTGGGCATGGAACGATGAGGACGATGAATGGAGTTCCGAAGTCGATGAATGGTGTTCCGAGGACGATGAATGGTGTTCCGAGGACGATGAATGGTGTTCCGAGGACGATGAATGGTGTTCCAAGGTCGATGAACGGTGTTCCGAAGTCGATGAACGGTGTTCCGAAGTCGATGAATGGTGTTCCGAGGTCGATGAATGGTGTTCCGAGGTCGATGAACGGTGTTCCGAAGTCGATAAACGATGTTCCGAGGTCGATGAATGGTGTTCTAACTCTCCCCTACCCCTCCGCTCCCCAATCCCTAGCCGATACCTTTGGCAATAAAGAAAGCTTCACCAATGGGGCCTAATGCTAATACTGGGAAGAATGTAAGTGCGCCCAAAATTAAAATCACGCCTGCGGTAACGCCTATAAATAGTCCGGTATCGGTTCGCAATGTACCAGTGGTGTAGGGAACAGCTTGCTTACGAGACATACTATCTGCTAAAAACAGCAAACCCAAAACTGGAATATAACGTCCAGCCAGTAAACTGAAGCAGGTACTCAAGTTCCACCACAAAGCAGTTAAAGTTGGTTCTGTACCTGTGGCGTTGGCGAAGCCCGTCGCAGACATCGCAAAAGGAGACGGTTGTGAATCGCCTAAGCCTTCAAACCCAGAACCGTTGTTAGCAGCAGCGGAGGCGTATTCATAAATTACTTGAGCAAAGCCGTGGAAGCCGGGATTGCTAATTCCTGATAGTTGATCGGGAAATGCCAAGGTGATACCTGCGGGAATCATAATTGCGATCGGGTGAACTAGCAGAATCAGGAAACTAGCAAGAACAACTTCGCGCTTTTCAATCTTGCGTCCGAGAAATTCTGGTGTGCGCCCCACCATCAGCCCTGTAGCAAACACAGCCAGAATCAGGTAAGCGAACAAATAAGCGGTTCCTGTACCCTGTCCACCCCAGATAATTTGCAGGAACATATTGGAAAGGGTAATAAAACCGCCGTTGGGCATAAAGGAGTCGTGTAAACTGTTGACTGCGCCGCACATAGTAGCAGTTGTACTCGTTGCAAATAATGCAGATTGTACCCAACCAAACCGGACTTCTTTACCCTCTAGGTTCGGCTGCTGACTACCTAGCAGTGCATTAACAGCCGGATTACCGTTGTATTCACCAATGGCAGTGACGATGATAAATACAACATAAAGTACACCGACCATGCCATATACTAACCAAGCTTGCTTGATATTATTCGCAAACAAACCATAGGTGTAGATTAGGGAAGTGGGAATTGAAAGCATCGCCACAATCTGAATCAAGTTTGAAAATCCGTTGGGATTTTCAAAGGGGTGTGCTGAGTTGATGGCGAAAAAGCCGCCGCCGTTTTCTCCTAATAGCTTGATAATTTCAAAATGGGCAACAGGGCCACGAGCGATCGCCTGACTAAGATTTTGATCTTCCAAGGTAGGGAATACAACTGCACCCGCCAGTGTTTCGGGAACGCCAGATGCCATCAAGGCGATCGCGCCCACAATACAAATAGGCAGCAAAATTCGGGTAATCGAGCGAATTAGGTCTACATAAAAGTTGCCCAACGATCTACCCGTTAATCCCCGAATAAAAGCAATCCCCACCGCTAAACCAGTCGCAGCAGAGGTGAACATATGATAACCAAGACCCCACATTTGGCTACCATAGCTCATGTAAGTTTCACCAGAATAATGCTGCTGGTTGGTATTAGTAATAAAGGAAATGGTAGTATGCAGCACTGTGTCCCAAGTTGGGGCATTTATCCCCGCCGGATTGAGGGGCAACCATCCCTGATTCATAATGATCAAGAAAATCAGCAACCCCATTGCTAAGTTGCTGTATAGGATTGCCCGCCCATACTGCCAGCCCGTCATATTTTCTTTGCTTTTAACGCCAACCAAGGCATAAAGCACTCGCTCAACCGGATTCAAAATTGGGTCGAGAAAAGTACTTTGCTCTAGGTAGACACGCGCCATGTAGCGCCCAAAAAATGGAGTTAACACTACTACAATTAATAGCGTTAATACAATTTGAATCCATCCTTCTAGCATTTAATTAGTTGAACTCCGACATAAATAAAGTTCAGATGTATATCAGATATTCTCTTAGAAATAACAGAAAAACAATGAAATATATTGGCATTATTATTAGCTAATACAATTTATTTTTAAGACTGCGCCAAATTTGATTGACTTTTGATTTAATTCATTATTTGTGTATTTGCGACACGCTGCACGATTGCAGTAGCTGCGGCAAGCTGCTCTGCGTCTATATTTATGTATCTTAATGCAGAATTTGTATAACCTCTAACTATGTGCTTTCTCTATCAATCATGGAGCTTTTCGTTAAAGAAAACAAGGTATAAATTAATATTTAAACTAGCCTATACAAGAAATATATTTATTGATATATACAAGCATTCAAAGCGTTTATCTCGATATATATCTGCAAATATAGAAGAACAGCTAAATTCTAAACAAATAGCTATAGCAATCTTATTTGAGTTGTAAAAATTATCTAACCGCCTTCTGGTGCATCGGCTTTTGCCAACGCGTTGCGTGAACGAAGAGAAGAAAATAAGCAAAGAAGTTTACGATTCATTTAGATTTATATGTAATATTTTTAACTTAAGCAACACGATAACCTCGGCAGATAGTTGCACTCAAGCGGGGTACGATCGCATCGGCTCTTTTTACTACTTCCAGACTACCGCGATCGCAAAATACATTAATTAGTCAAAGAGTCTTTGATTTAAACAGATAACTCATAAAGGTTAACTTGTTTGGCAGTAGATATACTTATAATGATTCCAGCATTTACCAATCACCCTCTATGATTTATGGCAATCCTTCAACTGATTGAACCCGAAATTAAAAATCTGGGTGGGTCTTTTGCCCGCCGCAGTTTGCCATATCCTAATCGCCAAATGGTTGGGCCGTTTATCTTTTTTGATCATCTTGGCCCGTCCGTTATGCCCCCCAATCAAGGCATCGATGTCCGACCACATCCTCATATCAATCTTGCAACGGTAACTTATTTATTTGATGGTGCTTTGATGCATCGGGATAGTTTGGGTACTGTGCAGGAAATCAAACCAGGTGCAGTGAACTGGATGACAGCAGGAAAGGGGATTGTACATTCAGAACGCTCACCTGACTCTGACCGTCACAAAGAAACTACTATTCATGGCATTCAAACCTGGGTCGCCCTACCTGTTGAAAACGAAGAAACCGATCCAAAGTTCATTCACTATCCTGCTGAAACCCTTCCCACTTGGGAAGAGAATGGCGTTGTCATCAAACTTATTGCTGGGCAAATATTTGGCTATACCTCACCTGTAGAATTTTTCTCACCTATCCTCTATTTAGATGGGGTGTTATCTGCCAATGCCCACTTCACTATCCCTACTGATTATTCAGAAAGGGCAGTATATAGTGTCACAGAGGGATTGAGGATTAATGATGAACCGATAGAGCAATATCGTCTCGCTATTCTAGAGCCAGGTGATCAGATCAGCGTTTCTGCTACTGCGCCTGCTCGATGTATTGTTATTGGCGGTGAGCCGTTAGGTACACGCTACAAATGGTGGAATTTTGTCTCTAGCCGACCAGAACGAATAGAGCAAGCTAAAGCTGATTGGCGCAACTCCCGCTTTGCTACCGTGCCAGATGAAACAGAGTTTATTCCACTACCAGAAGTGGTGACAGAAGCTAATCCTTTTTCATAGGCGTTTGAAGGGCCATTGTTACATAAATAACTTTGTACTCTCCTGGAGAATTTTTTCTTTGAGCCGTCGCGCATTAGTTTCGGCATAACCAAAGGCAGTGCGCTTTAGGACAGCGAACGGTGAGTATCTTGTTAAGATGATATTGACTGCATAATTACTCAAAGCAAACCATCATTGACCACCAGTAGAAGCATGAAGCATCTGTCGGACTACAACTTCTTTGACCCGGAACTGCTTGTGTGTCCTTATGAATTCTACAAGCTGGCACAAGAGCAAGCACCAATTATGGAGCTACCTAGTCCCAGACCTGACACCAAACTCTTTCTCGTTACCCGCTATGACTTGGTGATAGAAATTCTTAAGGATACAAAAATATTCTCTAGCAATTTCTCCACTTTACTGGCTGGCAAAGGAGAACAGGATGATGAGTTGCAGAAAATTTCTGCTCAAGGCTGGCCTCAGATGAACACCCTGCTCACGGCAGATCCGCCAGAACACGAGCGATTTCGCTCGCTGGTGAATAAGGCGTTCACCTCGTCGCGTGTCAACAAAATGCGTGACTTGATTGAGCAGATTGTTGATGAACTTATTGACAGTTTCATTGAGCGCGGCAAGTGTGAATTCGTCAGTGAGTTTGCCGTACCCTTACCGATCAAAGTTATTGCTCAACAGTTAGGTGTGCCGCAAGCAGATTTGCCGAAGTTCAAGCAATGGTCTGATTCTTTTATTGCACGCTTAGGTCACACACTTTCTAGAGACCAGGAGATCGAGTGTGCTAAAGATGTTGTTGCTTTCCAGCACTATTTTCATGATGTCATAGACTCACGCCAAAAACAGCCTCAAGATGATTTGATTACTGACTTGGTACAGGCAAAGGTGGCTGGAGAGCGATCGCTCGACACTGCTGAATTACTAAGTATAGTTCAGCAAATATTAGTGGCAGGCAATGAGACTGTCACCAGTGCACTCGCGGGTGGGATGTTATTGCTGACAAACAATCAAGAGCAAATGAAGTTGCTACAAACAGATATTTCCCAGCTAGAGAACTTTGTTGAAGAAGTTCTACGAATGGAAAGTCCGACAGCGGGAATGTGGCGAGTTGTGATGCAAGATACAAAACTAGGAGACGTTGCTCTCAAAGCTGGGTCTTTGGTGATGATCCGTTTCGATGCTGCTAACCGCGACCCCATAAAATTTCCTGAGGGTGAGCGTTTCGATGTGTGCCGCCATAATGCCAGCAACCACCTATCTTTTGGTTATGGCATTCATTTTTGTTTGGGCGCTATGCTTGCTCGTAAGGAAATGCAGATCGCCTATGAGCGGTTACTGCTAAGGCTTAAGAACATCCGCTTGGCACAAGAAAATTACCAGTACTTGCCGAACATACTCATGCGCACAGTGAAGTACCTCCATATTGAATTCGACAAAATAGCATGAAATGGGAAGCAACGCGATTTTGTCAGGTTGGATCAAAAACAAGCGATGCCTTCTCTTACCCTGCTGGGGGCTGCTGCCCCTAATCAGCCATTCCCATGCTTTGCATGGGAACGAGAGAATATTATTAATTACGAATTATTTGTTTAACTACACCAACAAAGCGTTCCATGTCAGCGTGGGTAATAGCTCCCATTGTCGATACTCGGAAAATAGATTGAGCTAAATTTTCCTGTCCAGAATAAATTATATAGTCTTGTGCTTTCAGTTGGTCGTGAAATTCTTCATATCTGAAACCATCTGGCAAGTAGTAGGCATTCAAGACAACGGATGAGCTGCCAAGAGGAAGTAGGGGTTTAATTCCGATTGAGGCTAACCCGTCTCTGACTAAGCTGGCAAGTTGGTTGTAATGGCTGTGTCTAGCACGCCAACCTCCTGCTTCTGCCATTTCTTGCAAAGCTTCTGTTAAAGCATAAAATGTCTGTACTGATTGTGTAAAAGGTGTACCGCCTCGGTCTTGCTGCTGGCAATAGGTTCCTAAATCTAAATATAAGGTGCGGGGGATTGTGTCTACTGACGGCAGTGCATCCCGTCGCAGGATAACAAAGGACGTTCCGGGGACACCATGCAGACATTTATTGGCTGTCGCAGCGCAAGCCGTGATTCCCCAATCTGCAAAATTTAGTTCCTCAGCACCAAAGCTGCTGACTCCATCCACTAGTAGTTTGATGCTGCGTTCTTGACAAATTGGCGCAAGTTCCAGCAAATTATTTAGGCGACCAGTAGTAGTTTCGTGATGGACGACAGCAAGGTGGGTGATGTCGGCGTTTTCATCTAAAAGTTTGACTAAAGCGTTGATATCTATTTCGGCATCCCAAGCATGGGAAAGTGTGATGTAATTAATGCCGTGGATTTTGGCAATTTTGGATAGTCGTTCGCCATATACACCGTTTTCAATGACCAGCAATTTCCCATCGCTTGGAACTAAACTGCTGATCATCGCTTCCATTGCTGCGGTACCAGAACCAGTGAGGAGAACTGCTGCCCAGCGATCGCTTCCAAGACCATAAACTTGAAGTAATTGTTCGCGGATTCTGCTTTGAAGTTGGGAAAATTCCACCTCACGGTGACACAAATCGGGACGCAACAGGGCATTTCTGACGCGATCGCTCAAATTGACGGGGCCGGGATTTAGTAAAATCATTTTGTCATTTGTCATTTGTCATTTGTCATTAGGCATTAATAAATTTAAGAGCTGGTACTTTGAATTTATTAATTACGAATTACGAATTACGAATTACGAATTACCAATCTGTTTCATAAAGCGTTGTAAAACTGCTTCCGGCGTGACGTTGGGTCGCGGTAGCTTTTCTAAAGTTCCTGGATGGATTTTTAAATGAGCGAATTTAGGTCTAGTGTTAGCATCTGCGGTAAATAATGTATTTAAAAGCGAAGGGTCATCTCCGGCTAATGTAACGCCGTAACCGCAGGCTTCGGCAATTTTGGCAAAGGAGATACCCGCAGAAACGGTAGCTTGTGCGCCTGTGGAATCGTGGACTTCATTATCTAAGAGAATATGGGTAAAGTTAGCACCGCCATAAGTGCCGATGGTAGCAAAATTACCCATTCGCATCAGTGCTGCCCCATCACCATCAATCACTACTACCTTGAGGTCTGGACGTGCTAAAGATAGTCCCAATCCCATTGAAGAAGCGCAGCCCATCGACCCAACCATATAAAGATGATTGGCGCTGTCTTTGCTAGCAAAGAGTTCGCGTCCCGTGTATCCGGTAGTGGCAATTATTACTGTGTTTTCTGCATCAATGAGTTCCACAATCCGAGCTAATGCTTCGCTGCGAGAAATGCGTTGCTCTTTGTTATCCCGAAAAAAGCTTTGCTGAATATGAGAAATACTACTATTTTCTCGTTCGGGCATAGAAGAACGAGTGAGTGCATGGGGGGCAATTGTTCCTTTACGCATAATTAGAGCATAAGGTCGGCGCTCTTGTTCCATATAAGCTGTGGCTCTTTTCAGAACGGGTTCTATTTCTGCTGCGTCTGTGGGAAAAAATTCCCAAGGTACAGATATTGTTTCCAACAATTTATCTGTGATTTGTCCCATTAATTCATGTTGCGGTTCATCTTGTAAATGGCGATCGCCTCGTAAGGTACAAATCAGCAGCAGCGGAATCCGAAAGATATAAGTGAGGGAGGTTAGCGGGTTAACTGCATTTCCCAAACCAGAGTTTTGCATCATCACCACGGCTGGTTTACCAGCAATTGCGGCTCCGGCTGCGATCGCTACAGCATCTCCCTCATTGGCTGCGGAGATATATCTAAGTTGAACGTCATTGATGACGTAGTTAATAAAGGGCGTGAGAAAAGAACAGGGTACGCCAGTGTAACACCCAAAGCCAAAATTACGTGCAGCTTCTACAAATTCCTCTGCCTGAATCATAATTAAAAATTTACAGTAATTTTTGAGATAGAGACGCGATTAATCGCGTCTGTACTGGGAGATTGAGAAGAAAGATTATTACTTCGACCTCTGAACTCGGAACTTCGACCTTTGAACTCGGAACTTCGACCTTTGAACTTGGAACTTTAACCTCAGAACTCGGAACTTCAACCTCAGAACTCAAAACTTCAACCTCAGAACTCGGAACTCCGACCTCAGAACTCAAAACTTCAACCTCAGAACTCGGAACTCCGACCTCAGAACTCAACACTTCAACCTCAGAACTCGGAACTTCAGCCTCAGAACTCAAAACTTCAGCCTTATAATTCCAATCCCCAATTCCCAATCCTCAATCCCCTATTGTTTTAATTGAAAAGCAAGGTCAAGATCATCTAAAGAATTAACATCTAACCAATTACCGCGAATATAAAGCACCTTGATCGGTTTTCCTTGTTCGATTAAATAATTACATAATTCTGGCAAACCCAAACTGTTGAATTCCGGCCGTTTTTGCAACTCATTGAGTGCTTCACTTAGCCACTGTCTACCTTGACTCCGCAAGCGCAGCATCCCAATCCAGCGGCCGCTAGATTTACCCAATTGCGTTTGTGTTGTTTTAGAAACGTTCAACAGGTTGACATCCTGTCCAAACAAAGAAAGGTCATCTGGAATTGAGCAATAGGCGTAGTCAGGTGAACCGCTAACAGACTTACTGTTCGCCACAGAATCAACCACAGCCACAATTTCTCCGGGACATTCTAATAAATCGCGCAGAATGTAGCTTCTAAATAGTAAATCCCCATAAAGCACTAGCATCTCGTCGCCGAAGCTGTTTTGAGCGCAGGCTAAGGATGCTAATTCTCCCGTTGTTTCATAATCTGGGTTGCGGATGACTTTAGTTCCCACAACATCTATAGTTTCTGCTTTGTAACCTGCGACAACGGTAATATCATTGATGGCAAGTTTTTTGAATTTGTCCACCAACAACCTGAGCAGTGGTTTACCTCCAAGGGGTAACATCACTTTGGGTTTATCTTGCGTCAATCCTGCTAATTCTTGTCCTCTGCTAGCAGCCAAAACGATAGCTTGGGTATGTTGTCGTCCATTGCTAAAGTAGCGTTTTTCAGCTTCTAACAGTTCATCTGCGCCCTGTAGCCGGAAAATTTCCTTTACGGGAGCAATATCATCTTCAATGTTGATTAAAGTTTCGCTGGCTTTTACTTCACGGGCGATCGCTTGCATACTAGCAACAGCAGCTCGAATCATGTGATTTGCCCAGATGACCAAATTAACTTCGGCTTTGCGAAACACATTGGTGGCAGTGCTGTAATATTTAGTCGGTATAATCACTAACGGGGAACGACCCGCCCACTCTTTGGCAAAGGCTAGCACTTGGTCAGGACGCGATGATTTACTGTGAATCAAGATTGCGGTTGCTCCTGCGGCGTGATAAGCTTCAGCTCGGCGCATTGCCTCCGAAAGATCCCACCCAGCTATCAAAGCTTCGAGTCGGGCGACAATACAGAAATCTGGGTTTGTCTGACTATCCTTACCTGCCTTAATTTTGCCGCAGAATTCATCAATATCAGCCAAAGCTTGGCGACTACCGTTGATAAAGCTATTAGTTTTGGGAAAAAGCTTATCTTCAATACAGACTCCAGCAATACCTCGCTGTTCTAACTTTTTGACCAGACGGCGCATATTATTAAAGTTGCCATAACCGGTATCTCCATCTAATAAAATGGGGATGCTCGTGACATCAGACATGAACTCTAGCATTTCCACAACTTGAGTCCAACTGGCTTCATTATTATCTCGAACGCCATATTGAGCCGAAAGGGCTAATCCACTCGCCCAAATTCCTTTAAATCCAGCCTCTTCCACAATACGGGCGCTAATCCCATTGTGAGCTTCCATAATGAAGTCGAGTTGAGGCGATTCTAGTAATAGCCGCAATTGGGCACACTTATTTAATTTTGCAGCGGTATCAATGGGTGCAAATATTTGATGCATCTATCCTGCTTTTCTCAACCTATATAATAAACGAAGATATTTTCAGACATTTTCTGCGACTTCTATCTGAGGTAAAATATCGTTTTGGGCACGTTGAATATCCTGGGGAAAATCAATTTCGAGCCAAGGTAATCCAGTGATGTCTTCGTAGCCAAATGTTGCTGGAGTTTCTAACAGCAGATCCCGAATTACTTCTTCATAAGGTTCATCATCCAGTCCATCAGCAACATACTGTTCTGTGCGAGTAGCAAGACGGTGAGCAACAGCACTTTCAAAACGAAAGAATCCTACTGATTCGCCTGCAAAATCATAAGTCAAACCAAGAGCTACTTGTTTGCGAAACTCGACTAGATAATTATCTCTGACACAAAGCTTCACGGGTTCATCCCCAGGTTCAAAATTCCGATCCAGCAAGAAGCAGTTGGAGACATTTGTCTTTATCAGTTGTTCGATGATGCTGCGATCGTATAAAACATCTGCATCCATTAATAATATGTCACCGCCAGCAACTAGCTGTTGACGTAAAGTCCAAAGACTAATGACACTACCTTTAGTGTAGTCAGGATTATAGACTGTACTAACCCAATTTTCGGCTCCCAATGCTTTGATTTCCTCCTGAATTTTTTCAGCTTGGTAACCTACAGCAATTACCACTTCGTCAATGTGGTAATGACGAAGATAGTTCAAATGGCGCTCTAATAGAGATTTACCGTTAAATTTCAGTAAGCATTTGGGTTGGATTTGCCCGTCTTTACCTAAGCGTCGTCCAACGCCAGCAGCTAATATAATTGCCTTCATCGTCAAGTCACCAACAAAGCTAAAACACCAGGAAATCTGGAAATTTTCCCAGTATTTTATAATGACTGTTTTTTGCTCAAGACAATATTTGTTAATTAATTCTTAACATGGAGTTAGGGAGAAAGTTCTCAACCACCAACATTTTGTTCTGAGAGGATGTTTGAAAAGTGGTATGTTGTGATTTTAATCGAATTACTACCCCCCTTAATCCCCCTTTATAAAGCTATCCATTATAAACATCTTTCTTAACAGAAAGGTTGACAAAAACGAGTAGTTATGTAGGAGGAAGGAAGGGGAAAAAGTACCAGTGACTGGAGAAAATGGGTGTCAGAAGTAAGAAAGTTTGAAAAAGTGTGACTTTCTCATAAATATCTCAGTCTAATCATCGATGGTTTGATGTATGGTGAATCCCAGAAGTCATAGGTGGCTTTAGTTTCTGCCCATGTCCCACTGGCTTGTGGAATACTCGCTTCTGGTTTAGCACTTAAATTTTCGACTATTTTGATCAACCGCTTGGTTCTTCTTGCATCACCTAATTCCGTTCTTTCTAGTTCTTGTGTGATCCATTATTCCATTGTTAACTTTGCTATGCTTCTTGCTCTTTGTATAGACAATACATAACTTCTCGTATTTGTCCATCTTTCTGTTAAGAAAGATGTTTATAATGGATAGCTTTATAAGGGGGGCAAAAGCCCTTCAAAAATGCGATACTACCATTCAATTATAGGACATGTTTGCTTGTCGCTTGGTGTGAATATTTTTCATGTGCTTCTTCACGGTGTTTATGGTGATGTAAAGCTTAGTCGCTATTTCTTTGTAGCTGTAGTTGCTTCTATAGAGAAACCAAATTTCAGATTCTCGCGGTGTCAAGTCAAATTTTTTAACTTCAGTGAGTGCTGCATTTTTTACAGACTCATATTGGTTTTCTATGGTCACTAATAAGCAAGGCGCTTCAAACCCATCTAAATCTAGCAGTCTCACCCTAATCCGAAAAATATTTAACTTATCAAGCACAATCTCATCCGACAGAATCAGAAGTTTATCAGAAAACAAATACCGACTATTGAGTAACGATTTACAAAGATTCCAGATGGCTGGGGGGACAAAATTCTGATTAAAATTGCCTTGATGGAATTGACAACAAAGGCGATGAGCAGATGCATTAGCATGAACTACTTCACCAGTTTGGCTTAAAATTAATATTCCGTCTTCTAAGCCTTCAATTACTTCTTGTAAAAAATCAGCTCGCTTCGAGTTATGTAAATCAATATTATCTAGCTGTTGTGGTTCAGTTAATGTTTTTTTTAGGGCGATCATAGTAGTTATATTATTGTATAAAATAATCCTTGTTTATTAGATACATGGGAGTTAAAAGACGCATCATCTATTTTTTGCATGATTAACTGAATAATTGAGTGAATATTACAGGTCAATCATGCTAGTACCAGTAAATACAAATATTATTTTTAACACTATTTTCTTATAATACTTAATTCACAAATTATGTAGCCTCTTTGTCACCCGTTTCAGTTACATACTTTAAATACAACTTTGAAATTGCCTATTTCGGAAGTCACTTCTAATAAACCTTGGATAATTTCTCCCCGCCTGTAGTGACCCTCTTCAAAATGCACTATAAGGAGGAAATAAAAGAGCAAGCCTTTTTAAGGGGAGCCATTGCATTGCCTATTGAAGCCGCTTCTGCTAAATAGCGATCGCCCCAATACGCAATAATTATTCATATTGAGATAAAAATTTACATATAAATTCTTTTTATATGTAAGTATTCACCAAGTACGCTAAATCACAAATAAAAAAACTGCTTTTTGGTGATTGTTAATTAGGAAAAAGTTTGAATTTTATATAAATTTTGATATTAAAAAAGAAGGAGATTGCCAATGCCCAATGCCCCATTTTCTCTAAGTTCGTCCCACAAGGCTGGCAACTACTGTAGCTAACTCCGCCGCCTCAATAGGTTTAGGTAAATGTAGCTGATAACCTTCTTGTATAGCTCGCATCCGATCCTCTGGTTTAGCATAAGCTGTCAACGCTGCGGCTGGAATATTTCCTCCTAGTTCTGGGCGTTGCGATCGCAGTTTGCGGATCAAAGAGTAACCATCTTCCTGGGGCATACCGATGTCACTAACTAAAACATCTGGTTTCCACTGTGTAATTACTTGCAATGCTTCTTGAACTGATGCGACTGCTTGAACTTCGGCTTGGTACTGTTCGAGAACTGTGGTGATGAATTCACGGCTATCGGCTTGGTCATCTACAACCAGTACCCGCACGCCAAGGAGGGAGACGGGGAGAGGGGAAGACGGCGGGAGGGGCGCAGGGGCAAAGGGTCTGAGCGGGGCACTCTTCAAGAGTGGTAGCTTGACTGTAAACGTCGCTCCTTGTTCTTCACCCAGACTATTTGCGTGGACAGTACCACCATGTAATTCTACTAAATGACGGACGATCGCTAATCCTAGTCCTAATCCACCATAGGTTCTAGTACTAGAACTATCAGCTTGACGAAAGCGATCAAAGACGTAAGGAAGAAAATCAGGACTGATCCCAATGCCTGTATCAATCACCTGAATTTGGGCGTATTTATCCGTTGTCTGTTCTTTTTCTTGTCCACTGACCACTGACAATTGCACCTCTACCCGTCCTCCTGCGGGCGTGAATTTGATAGCGTTGGATAGCAGATTCCAGATGATTTGCTGCAAACGCTCGAAATCCCCGGAAACTAAGAATTGAGAATTTTCGCCAAGCTTGCTGTCTTGTGAGTGTTGATTGGTTTGGAATTGTGCTTGTGGAGATTCTAGATTTTCGCTCTTAATCCCGAATCCCGAATCTAAATTTGGTGCGAAAGTGACCATGGGGAGTATCCCCGGTGGCGCATTTCGCGTTTCTTTTGAGGGAATGAGGGAAAATCTCAAATCGATTTCCTTGGACTGGGCGGCTAGGCTAACAGTCTCGATGGCCGACTCAATCATCGGAACCAAATTACAAGTAAGGACATTGAGGCGTAATTTGCCTCTAGTCATCCGCGATATATCCAGCAGGTCTTCAATTAGCTGGGTTTGCGCTTTGGCATTGCGCTCAATTGTCTCTGTAGCCCTAGCCATTTGGGTTTCACTGAGCTTGGTTCGTTGTAGTAATTGCGCCCAGCCAAGGATGGCATTGAGGGGCGATCGCAACTCGTGGGATAATATTCCCAGAAACTCATCCTTCATGCGGTTAGCTTCTTGCAACTGCTCAGTTTGTTCTTGCAAAGAAGCAATTAAACTAGCTCGTTCCATTGCGATCGCTATTTGGTCGCATACTGCTTGCATCATCCCCTTTTGATTATCGGTGAAGCTTAACCGAGTGCGGCTGCCAAAAGAAAGAGTACCTAACAGCCGTCCTTGGGCGATCAATGGGTATGCATAATAAGCAGTAATGCCTAAAGAGCGAATCAATTCTGTTTTTGGGTCAGTAGATTCCTGTACATTCTCTACAGACATGGGATGGCGTTCGTGCGCTACAGTACCACAAACCCCTTGATTAAGTGCCAACCACTCAATTTCCTTTGCCATCTCCTGGGAAATGCCACTGTAAGACCCCAACCGCATTACCTGAGAGTTATCCTCAACCAAATAGTTAAAGTAAATATCTAAACCAATTTGGTCTGAGAGTTTTCGGTAGACGCTATCGATTAGTGCTACTGGTTGCTGACTCGATAGTAAATCGTTAGCTGTGTCAAATAGTAGCTTTAGCCTTTTGTAACCTAATGAGAGGGCTTTTTGTGTATCCTTGAGGTTGCTGATTTCTTGGAACACCAAAATACAGGTAGCCGGATGACCGTGCATTGCTGGCAGGGTATCAGCAAATATTAATAGAGAACGCACACCCCCAGGAGTGTGCCAGTCTACCTCCAATCCATTCAGGCGTTCGCCAAGGGCAACCCGTACTCCTGGCATTTGCTCATTGGGGATGCGATCGCCTGCTGCATTCGTGTAGTGATAAACTGTGTGATACTCTGCGGCTGGTACACCCTTGGGAAATTCGCCTCCAGCTAATTCGTCAGCAGAGCGATTGGCAAAAGTTACCCGCGCCGTTCCTGGTTCGATAAACAGCAACGGTCTTGGCATCAGATTTAACACATCCTCCAGCCATTTTTGCTGATTTAGGAGTGCTTCCTCTGCTTGTTTGCGCTCCGTAATATCTAAAAATGCACCAACACATCCTCTGGTTTTACCCTCTTCGTCAAACAGGGGTGCAACATACTCCAGCAGGTTGACGATTTTTCCATTTTCATGGGCAATATCGACTTCAAAATCCAAAACTTCGACACCATGAGCAGCAGAGTACTGCATCGGGAGTTCCTCTGCTGAGAGTTCCCTTCCTTCTCGGTAGATTTTAAATGTTGGTTTTTCTTCCAAGGAAGTACTGAGGGAGGCATTTGTATCTGGCAATATCCCCAACTGCTTGGCAAAAGAAGGATTGACCTTGATATTTTTGCATTCTGGATCTTCAGCAATGCCAATTCCAATGGGAATTACTTCCAACAAAGTTTGTAACTCAGTAATGCGGCGCTGTAAATCCTTGTTTAGTTGTAATATTTGTTCCTTAGCCTGCTTTTGCTCGCTGATGTTGCGAGTCACAGTTGCTAAGGCAATTGGCTGACCTGTCTTCTTGTCTGTAACAGTGAAGATATTGTAATCAACTGGTATCGGTTGACCTGTTTGGAGATGCCGGAAGCAGAATTCTCCCTGCCAGCGCCCTTGTAATAGCACAGTCGGCAGTATGTGTTCTTGAAAATAGGCTTTGTCTTTGGGCATGGCGTAATCTAATACTGCTTTTTGCCTGACTTCATCAAGGCTGGCAAGCCCTACCAGCTTTTGACCTGCATCATTTATGTAGAGTAATTGCCCCTCAAGGGTAGCGATGGCGATAAAGTCAGAGCTATTTTCTACCAGCGATACTAATTTTTGTTGCTCTGCTTCTGCTTGCTTACGTTCGCTCAAGTCGAGGATAAACGCTACTGACTCTTCCCGGCTTTCTCCTAGCAGCACGTAACCAACTAAAACCGGGATACGGCTACCATCCTTGCGAATATATTCTTTCTCGTAAGGCGTACAAGCAGCGTTGGTGTTTCCCTTTGCTTCGGCGATACCTCGCTCATCCAAGTATAAATACTCTGGTGGTGTGATATTGCGCCAACTTAACCTACCTGCTAACAAATCCTCCGGCGTATAACCAATCATCCTGAAAAATTCGTCATTTGCCTGCTGGATACCGCCATATACGTCGCCAAACAGAATGCCAATAACGTTAGCATCAACAAAACTCCCCAGTTTAGCTTCGTAGGTTCTCAGTACTTCTTGGGCGTGATCGCGTTGATGGCTGAGACTTTCAATAACTCTGGCGCTTTCCCAAATCAAAATAGTAAAAATCACAATCAGAACGATCGCAAACAGCGACACTGCAAATGCCGCGCCGTATTGTCCTGCTCGTTCACCTTCAACAATTAACCACCCCAATACAAAAGGTACTGCGATCGCGGCAACTAATAAACGACGTGCCAGTAAGCCACCATAAGTATCGCCTGTAACTACCCTCATTAACCCCTGTTCTGCCCGCGCCCACAGAATACCTAAACTTAGTAAGCTGAACAGCACCGCTGTGTGTAAGGCCATTGATGTTGTATAAGGGGCAAGTCCGTAGAGAACTCTCACTTTATAGGCATAGCCCATGACTGCCTGAAAGGAAATTAAAGCCGCGACCAGAGCGATAATCTGGGCATGCCAATAACTGCGCTGGGTTTTTGGATGAACCAGAAGCTGTAGGGCGATGCTCACCAGCATAAAGTTCACTGCTGTGTTCACCCCCATTCGCCCCGGATGTGATGTCGCTATACTAGTTGGCGAATCACGAAACACTAGTTCATCAATGCCGAAATTCCAGCCAAACAGATATTGACACAGTGTGAGCGCAGCAATTGTGGTGACAGCTATTGCACAGACCCTGGAAATTAGCAGAGTAGGAAATCGGGCGCTGTGGGGGTAATTTTGAATTGTTGTGTTCCCCCTGCTTTCTGCCCTGCTTCCTCCTGTTGAAAACAGCCACAGCGATACACCACACAACACAAAACATAGTGCTGTGTTGACTTTCATTGTGGCAGGACTACCAGGGAAGCCGTGCTTAAGAACTTCAATGTCAAGGTACCAGCCAATTAATACCAAACTGCCAACAAAAACAGCGATCGCACTTGCGACTTGTGCCACAAGCGAATTTGTAGGGATCTTAAATATATCTTGCAGCCGCAAGCGGTTAACATTTAACATTTAGTGTTCTCTAACCGCATCTATCTAGCGTAGTAAACTTCCGTATTTCTTACGGGTTAATCATTTATGTCCTTTGTATTTTAGGCTACCCATTGACTTACTTTTCATCTACCTCTATGCATATTTTTTCTTGCACAATTTAGAGTAGGAAATAATGGTGGCTCAAAAACCACCTTTGCGAGTATTTCAAAATTCCAGAGTCTGTCGCTTACCATCATCTTGGAAACGTTGCTCTCCAACACCAACAAGTTCTACAATCACTTCACGCAGTGGAGGTGTCCATTTCCCAACTCTTGCTCCAATTTCTACTACTGTTTTGTTTGCCTCTGTAAATACACTTATATTGGTTAGTGAAAACTCTTGAGCTTGATACTTGCTTGTCTGTCCATCATCTTCAAATAGCTGATATTCGTTATTACCAGTCCAAATCCGTAATCGGATCTCTTCGAGTGGGTGTTGATCAACGTATTGCCTGACAGGTTGCATGGGGACGATCGCACCGCTACGGACATACAGTGGCATTCTTTCCAGTGGTGCATGAGCAAGAATGTGAATCGGGCCTTCATAGCGATCGCCACTCCACCAATCATACCAAGTGCCAAGGGGTAAATAGACAGATCGATGCTCAACTCCAGGGCGGTAAATTGGTGCAGCCATCAGCGACGCACCTAGCAATACTTGATCGTAGAGGCTATAGGTTTTCGGATCGTTAGGGAAATGATACAATAATGGTCTTAAAATCGGTGCGCCTGTTGTTACCGCTTCCCAGAAAAGAGTGTAGATATAGGGAAGTAGTTGGTAGCGTAAATTAATATATTCTCGACAGATATTTTCAACGCGATCGCCAAATACCCAGGGTTCATGACGAGCAGTAGACATTGCTGAGTGACCGCGCATCAATGGGTAAAGCATTCCTACCTGCATCCACCGAGCAAATAATTCAGCCGTGGCGTTACCAGCAAACCCGCCAATATCGCAACCCACAAATCCCACACCCGAAAGTCCCATATTGCAAAGCATCGGCAGAGACATTTCTAAATGCTCCCACAACGATTGGTTATCTCCCATCCATACAGAAGACCAGCGTTGCACACCAGCATAACCCGATCGCGTTAACACAAATGATCGCTCTGAACTTCGATGCTGCTGCAACCCTTCATAGCAAGCTTTAGCCATCATCAACCCATACAAGTTATGCACTTCTGTATGAGTAGAAGCAGACACAGAGAATTCTTTCTCCCCTGCCCCCTGCCCCCTGCCCCCTGCC
>NZ_WBKL01000052.1:0-48159 GCF_015714705.1 Nostoc sp. NZL
CTATACACCTAAACATGGGAGTTGGTTAAATATGGTTGAATCAGAGCTATCTGTACTTGTCCGTCAATGTCTCCAACGAAGAATTCCGAATATTGAAACTTTAGAAAAACAGGTCTCGGCTTGGGAGTGCGATCGCAATATTAATCAAGTTCGTGTAGATTGGCGTTTTCGTACAGAAGATGCCAGAGTTAAGCTGTCAAAGATTTATCCAACCCCGCAAAATTAATGGGACAGACCACTAGTTCAACTCCCAACTCACCAAAATTACCACGCAGTAATCCGTCTTTACCTCCTCCGTTGACTTGAGTTGTGGCAAACACTGCCGTTAAAATGGCCCCGACTGTACCACCAACGCCATGCACGGGATAGGTATCTAAAGCATCGTCAATTTGCGTCTTATGCTTGAAACTCACAGCATAGAAGCAAACAAAGGCAGTGATAAAACCAATTAAAATCGCTGATAGCGGTGTGACAAATCCGGCGGCGGGAGTGATACCTACCAAACCAGCAACTGCTCCGGTAGCGGCTCCTACGGCGGTTGGTTTACCTCGTAATACCCCTTCTAAAATTAGCCACATTAATGCACCCGCCGCCGCCGCTGTATTGGTGGCGACAAAGGCTGTTGTTGCCACATTTGTGACTAAGTTACCAGAAGTTCCACTAGCAACGGATAGGGCACTGCCAGCGTTGAAACCGAACCAGCCAAACCACAACAAGCCAGCACCCAGCAAAATAAACGGAACATTGTGTGGTGGGCTAAGGCGGTCAGGGTGGGTTCTTCGAGGCCCAAGGACGATCGCTGCTACCAGGGCTGAAACGCCAGAACTAATGTGAACTACTGTACCACCTGCAAAGTCGAGGGCACCCAATCCACCAGCCAAACCTAAAAATCCGCCTTTAGCCCATACCATGTGTGCCAGGGGGGCGTAGATAAAGGTCGACCACAATAGCACAAACAGACAATAAGCGCGGAAACTCATCCGTTCTGCGATCGCTCCAGAAATTAAGGCTGGGGTAATAATGGCAAACATGGCTTGGTAGATCATGAATGTCTGGTGGGGAATTGTCGCCGCATAAGACACAACTTCTACCGGATTTGACCCTCTAAGATAATCGGTTGTTTCTAGCCCGACACCATTCAAACCGAGCCATTGCAATCCACCGATGAATGGCAACCCTGGCGCAAAGGAAAGACTATAGCCCCAGAGAATCCAGCTAACTCCCACGATTGCCATTAACACAAAGCTCATCATCAATGTGTTTAGGATATTGCGCGATCGCACAAATCCACCATAGAAGAACGCCAATCCTGGTGTCATTAACAGCACAAGTGCTGCTGAAATCAGCATAAATGCCGTATCTCCTGTATCAGCAGCAGGCACAGCAGCTGGTGTTTGGGCAAAAGCATTGCCCATCAACGGCCCTCCCAAAAACAGTAGGGTGATAGCCCCAATCATCACAACTTTCTTCAACACTTGTTTGTTCTTCCTAAGCACCAATGATTTGTATACTTAACTACATTTGATTACTTTTAGTTACACATTTTTGTCTTGAAAGTTACTTAACCTAAAATTTCTGAAAATGTTAACAAAAATATAATCCTGATTGTAGTTGCCAAGTTTGGAATAAGGGTCTGCATATGCAATCATTGCATCTTTTCTTTGAAAAAAAGCATTTTATTCAAGCGCTACAAAATTCCAAATTTTTAGTTACTTACTGTTACAAATCAAGAGAATTGTGAAAATTGACAAGTATTGGAAATTATCGCCAGTATTCTCAGAGAATTTCTACAAATATGTCAGGAGTTATCTTGATATCTTCCGCCTAAACGCGTAAACATTCATATAATTGCTTCTCAGAGCTAGTTGCCAAAAAACTTTGTGATTTTCCGTGAGGTTATTATCTGTTTAAAAGGGAATAATATAAAAGTTATTGGTCGAAAATAGTATAGAAATTTTACTCAAGTCCTGGGTGCAAACATGATAATTAAAACACTCACTAAAGCTAAACAAGCTCCGATTAAGTCGTAGCGATCTGGAGTTACCCTGTTTACCTTTCCAACCCCAAAGCATTGCCATTACGATAAACACGCCGCCGTAAGCCGCATACACTCTGCCAAAATTTGCCGATTGGAGAGTTGCAATAATCCCATAGAACGCTAAAGCGATTCCTCCCAATATTCCCCACAAAAACGGCTTACCTTCGCGCAAGCACAACCAGACTAAGTAGCCGCCCCCGATTTCAAATAAACCAGCCCACAAAAAATACAGTAGGGACTTAATCATTTGACAGATTTTTTAATAAGGTCGAACTCAGTGAAATTACGCTAACGCTTTTAACTAAACTATTGTCATTAATTAAAGTAAGTTTGTTGAACTGGGCATTGGGCATTAGGCATTAGGCATTGGGCATTGGGCATTGGTTATTTATTTTTGCTCTTTTGCCCCTCTCTCTGCTTCTTCCCCAATCCCCAAAATGTAGATAAGGCTTAAGGATGAAAGCACCATTACCTGATAACGAAGCACAGAGAATCGAGAGGCTTTTGGAGTATAAAATTCTCGATACGCCATCTGAAGCCGCCTTTGACGACCTCACCCGTTTAGCCTCGTATATTTGTCAGACTCCTATTGCCTTAATTAGCTTAATTGATACAAATCGCCAGTGGTTCAAGTCAAAAGTCGGTTTGGATGCCCTAGAAACACATCGAGATTTTGCATTCTGCGCCCATGCTATTCTCCAGCCTGATGTTCTTGTTGTGCCTGATGCAACAGATGACGAAAGGTTCGCCACAAACCCACTGGTAACATCTGACCCAAATATTCGGTTTTATGCTGGTGTACCTCTGACTAATCCTGAGGGATATGCGCTAGGAACCCTATGTGTAATTGACTACGTACCACGAGAACTTACTCCAGATCAGATAGAGGCATTACGAACCTTAGGCCGTCATGTCATCAAGCAACTAGAATTGCGCCGGAATTTAGCAAGTTTGGTACTTGTGACTAAGAAAGGCAAACAGGCGCAGAGGATACGCAAGCAATTTTTCACAAAGATTGCAGTAGGTTTTGGTTTAGCCTCGGCAATTTTAGTTTTGATTGGTGTGGTTTCTTATCAAAATACTAGAGTAACTACTAATAATCGCAGCATAGTCAAAAATACTTATAAAAAAATCACCAGTCTAGAAAAACTACTGTCTCACCTCAAAGATGCTGAGATAAAACAAAATGGTTACATCCTCACTGGAAAACAAATTTATCTCAAACCTTATCAAGCAGCGCTTGTTAACGTCGATCAAGAAATTGCCAAGCTGAAGATTTTAGCAGCAGATCGACCTAACCAACGACAGCAGATAACAACCCTTGAATCTCTGATAACGGCTAAATTTACTGAACTCAAACAGATTATCGACTTGCGCCAGAACAAGGGATTAGAGACGGCGTTGCAAGTACTACTGAGAAATGATAAACAAAATCTCATGGATGATATCCGTAAGGTGATCAATGAGATAGAAAACGAGGAAAGGGGACAACTCCAGCAGCAGTCACAAGCAAAAAAAGCCATGAGTCGCAAAACAATTTTGACACTTGCGATCGCCATCTGCCTAAGTTTTATCGTTCTTGCTGTAGTCTACTACTTCATCTATCGTGAGGTGATTGAGCGCAAGAGGACAGAAGAAACCTTAAATCAGGAACGCAACTTTATCTCAGCAGTCCTGGATACAGCCAGCGCTTTAGTAATAGTTGCTGACTCCCAAGGGCAAATTGTTCGCTTCAATCAAGCTTGTGAGCAAACAACAGGTTACTCCTTCGATGAGGTCAGGGGTAGATATTTCTGGAACTTGTTCTTACTTCCTGAAGAGGTGGAGTCAGTCAAAGCAGTTTTTGAGCAATTGCTAACTGGTAGAGGCTTTTTAGAACACGAAAACTATTGGGTAATGAAGGATGGCAGCCGCCGACTAATTGCTTGGTCGAATACCTTCTTAAAAGACTATGAGGGATCAGTAGAATACATTGTTGGTACTGGCATTGATATCACCGATCGCAAACGCGCCCAAAAGCATCTGACTGTACAATATGCTACAACCCGCGTTTTAGCGGAGTCCGCCACGACTGGCGAAGCTACTCGCAAAATGCTGCAAGGGATCTGCGAGAGTTTGGAATGGGATTTGGGTGAAATTTGGATAGTAGATCAGCAAGCAAATGTGCTGCGTTTTCTCGATATGTGGCATAAAGCATCCCTTGAGGTGGAAGAGTTTGAAGCACTGAAGCGGCAAACCACTTTTGCACCAGGAATTGGACTACCTGGTCGGGTTTGGGCTACTTCTGAACCTGTTTGGCTCGCTGATATCCTTAAAGATATTAATTTGCCTAACTTCAAAATTGCTGCTGAAGTAGGACTACACGCAGCTTTTGGTTTTCCGATCCGCAGCGGACAAAAAATCCTTGGTGTGATTACCTGCTTTAACCGTCAAATCCAACCGCCTGACCAAGATTTGATCAAAACGATGAATTCGATTGGTGAGCAAGTGGGGCAATTTATCCAGCGTAAACAGGCTGAAGAACAAATACAACGCCAAAATTTGCGATCGCAACTATTTACCGAAATCACCCTCAAGATTCGCCAGTCTTTGCAAATCGAAGAAATTCTCCAAATCACTGTCGAGGAGGTACAAAAGATTCTCCAAACTGACCGAGTTTTGATCTATCAGGTTTTGCCAGATGAATCTGCAACCACCGTGATTGAAGCAGTAGTTTCTGGCTTACCAGCAATCAAAGAGCAAAGCATCACTCCCCCCTACTTCCAAGCGGAATATCTACAACAATACTATCTACAGCAGTACCGTCAAGGACAGATTTTCGGGCTGGCTAATTTGGATTTGCGAGAAGTCGAACAAAGCAATCTGGAATTAATGCAACAGTTTGGGGTCAAAGTGAATTTGGTTGTGCCCATTCTTGTCAAAGAAGAACTTCGTGGTTTGCTCATAGTTCATCAGTGTGACGATTCCCGCCACTGGTCTAGCTTTGAAACTCATCTTTTACGGCAAATAGCCGACCAAGTAGGTATTGCCTTAGCCCAAGCCCAACTATTAGAAGCAGAAACTCGTCAGCGACAAGAACTTGAAATTGCCCGTCGCCAAGCTGAATTAGCTTCTCAGACTAAAAGTGCCTTTTTGGCAAATATAAGTCATGAAATTCGCACTCCTATGAACGCTGTATTAGGGATGACCAGTTTAGTATTAGATACTCCTTTAGACCCAGAACAGCGAGAATTTATTGAAATAATTCGTAGTAGTGGAGACGCTCTTTTAAGTTTAATCAACGAGATTTTGGATCTTTCTAAACTTGAGGCTGGAGAGATGGCTCTCGAAACTCTAGATTTTGATTTATCCACTTGTGTGGAAGAAGTGGTGGAATTATTAGCTCCCTCAGCCCATAACAAGGGATTAGAAATTGCCACACTGATTGAGCACAACGTTCCCACCTACGTCAAAGGAGATGCCGGTAGGCTGCGGCAAATTCTCATGAACTTAATCAGCAATGCTATCAAGTTCACTAGCGCTGGCGAAGTATTAGTGCAAGCCGAATTACGTTCGCTTTCTTCTACTACAGCCACTATCCATTTTGCCATCACAGATACAGGTCTTGGCATTAGCCCTGAAGACCAACGCAAACTCTTTATGCCATTTACCCAAGTAGATGCCTCGACCACTCGTAAGTATGGTGGTACCGGTTTGGGATTAGCCATCTGTAAACAACTAGTAACCTTGATGGGAGGAGTAATTGGGGTAGAAAGTCAGATGGGGAAAGGATCTAAGTTTTGGTTTGAGGTGCTTTTTACAAAGCAAGTTGAGCCTGTTTTGCCAAAATACGAACGCGGACTTTTGAACAATCGTCGCTTGTTATTGGTGGATAACAACGCTACTAATTACAAAATTATCTCCCATCAAGCTACTCATTGGGGAATGCAGGTAGATCAAGCTGACAGTGTTGCTACTGCCTTCAAAGTTATTCAGAAAGCTTATGAGCAGGGGAAATCCTATGATGTCGCCTTGATTGATATAAAAAATGGCATGACAATAGGAGAACAAATTAAAGCCAATTCTACAATTGCTGACATACCTTTGATTATGCTCACCTCTACTAATCAACGGGATGAAGTACAGCAGGCGCTCAAAATCGGATTTGCTGCTTATTTGGTCAAACCCATTAAGCCATCACGACTCCTAGATGCCATTATGACTATTTTAGAAACTCAGTCTGAATCAAAACCAGGGGCTAAAGGCCAGAAGCTAGAGGCTACTGAAGAAATCCAGAGTATAGAAGCTTCAGACATTCTTACTTCTTCCCCTAACCCCGCGAATAAATCTAAGTTAAGAATTCTGCTAGCTGAAGATAATTTGGTGAATCAGAAAGTAGCTCTGAAGCAACTCCAGAGTTTGGGCTACAAAGCCGATGTCGTTGCTAATGGAAAGGAAGTTTTGCAGCTATTAGAAAAAATTCCTTACGATTTGATTCTAATGGATTGCCAAATGCCAATTCTCGACGGTTTGGAAACTACAAAAGAAATTCATCGTTGGCAAGAGGACACTTTTGCTCTGCGTCGTCGTCCTGTGGTGATTGCGATGACGGCTAACGCGATGAAAGAAGACGAAGAAATGTGTCTCAATGCTGGAATGGACGACTATCTGAGTAAGCCAGTATTTAAAGAAAAATTGGCTGCGACTCTAGAGCATTGGACAGGCGTGATCCTCTCACAAGAAGAGGCAGTTGTGTATGAACAGACATTTTCCACCACAAAAAACGGTACAGTTGAACTTGCAATTGATTGGGAACACTTGCATCGGATATCGGGAAATGACAGAGAATTTGAATTAAATCTATTGCAAGTATGCGTTGAAGATATTAAACCCCGTTTAGAAATAATTAAAGCAGCGATCGCGGCTAATGACTTTGGGCAAATTGTGCGAGAAGCTCATCACCTTAAAGGCGCTAGTGCCAATATTGGAGCCACAGCTATGTACTTAGCATCTGACAAATTAGAACAATTAGCTTACCATCAAGAGCTTAGAGATGCTAGTAAGTTAATTTTAGAGTTAAAAGAATTTGTCAACTGCATTCAAGGCTTTTTAGCTTTGTAGTCTCGCCAATAACTACCTTCAGTAAGCTTTCTCCGTAGTTTTACTTTTCCCCATAAGCTAAGTTAGCTTCTCATCTTCTTAGCTACTTCGTTTAACCCACCTTCTTTAACACAAGTTGCACCGAGACTTTCAGTGTAAGCACCGTAATCTTTGTAATGTTGTATCTTGATTAACATTACGTTGTTGTCACTCCATTTACCTTTAATTTCGCTAATCTTTAATGTTTTAGGATTAAGAAAATGGTTCAAGTTGCCGCTTAGTTTTCCCCACCAGTAATAGACCCCAATCATTCGGGTATTAGTAAACTTAACGCCAGACATTTTAACGACTGAATTAGTCTTGGTGTTGAAAGAACATGCAGTATTAGTCTTGTTATCAAGTGCGATAATCAAATTTTTATTGCCCTCGAAGAATGACAAATCGTCATCTGGGCTGCTAGCTACAGCAGTTAAGGGCAATAAAAATACCAAAATATTAAAAGTTGCAAATAGTTTTTTCATTAGTTTTGTTTTGATGTTTTGAATAGTTTACGATCTCAGTTGGCAATAAATCCTCGGTATATTTATTTACTTAAACTCCAGTATCTGGGCTTGAATATTTCTAGCTCCAGTCAGGCAAGCTTGTACTAACACTCCTGAACTTGATGTTTGTGGCTTTGTATTAGTGCCGCTAATTTATCAAGCGTCATACCTAAAAAAGTTATAAAATAAGGTGAGCGAATAGTTTGAGTAACACTATTAAAGAAAGTCTGTTGATTAAGGCACTTAGATTTCATTGTTGATGTCTTAATAGATTTTTGAAAAAATGAAAGTTGACGATTTCCCCAAATAAAAACTTTCTAGAAGTCGCCTGATCACTGAATGTCTTATCACTGAGGGTAATAATTGATGCAAGCTCCAGTAGATTTTGCCGACATCATAGCAGAAACTCCAACGCTCTTAAGCGTGACCGCCGAATACCAAGTCATTCAGACGCAGTTTAACCAAGCTCAAACCTCTGAACAACGAAAGGTCGTCATAGAGCAGTGGGATGCCTTGCGACGTAGACTCAGTACTTGGAGGGAACTTACACAACTGCACTTTCACCAAGATACGCAAAACCCAGAGTACAAAACTGCCTTGGACTATTGCAGTGAACTTTCTCCATCTCTGATTGCCCTTGAAGTAGACCTAAAACGGCAACTGATCCATAGCCCCGATCGCGCCGAGTTAGAACAAAGTTTTGGACGACAAGCCTTTTTGCTGTGGGAAGCAGACATCACGACTTTTGAAAAAGCGATCGCGGCAAATTTAGTCGAAGAATCTAAACTCACCAATGAATACACCGAACTGATCGCCTCGGCAAAACTAGAGTTCCAGGGTGAGGAGGTGAATTTATCGGGTTTGCAACCCTATCTGCAAAGTAAAGATCGAGACATTCGCCACCAAGCAGAACAGTGTCGCTGGCAGTTTTTTGAGCAGAATCAAGACCGCTTTGATCAACTGTTTGATCGGTTGGTGAAACTGCGCGATCGCATGGCAAAAAAATTGGGCTATGAGAATTACATTGCACTAGGATATCGCCGAATGCGACGAGTGGATTATGATCAAACCGATGTCGAGCGCTATCGAGATCAAGTGGTTCAAGAGGTCGTTCCCTTAGCGATCGAGCTAATTCAGCAACAGGCTCAACGGCTCAACCTAGATACCGTTTATTTCTGGGATGAGTCCGTCTTTGATGCAAAAGGCAGTCCGGCTCCAATTGGCGATCATGACTGGATGCTGGAACGGGCACAAGAAATGTTTGATGCCATGAATCCATCACTGGGTGGTTTTTTCAGCATGATGGTTGAGCAGCATTTACTGGATTTGCAAAACCGTCCAGGAAAAGCAGGAGGCGGATTCTGTACAAGCTTTGCAACCTATGACATGCCCTACGTGTTCGCAAATTTCAATGGGACAAAAAACGATGTGCAGGTGTTCGTTCACGAGATCGGTCACGCCTTCCAAATGTGGCAAAGTCGCCATTTGCCAGTTTTCGATTACCTGTGGCCCACCCTAGAATCGTGTGAAATTCACTCCATGAGCTTAGAGTTTCTCACCAGATCGCAGATGGAAAAGTTTTTCGGCGATCAAGCCGAGCGATTTCGTCGGCAGCATCTAGCTTGGTCGATTCTGTTTTTACCTTATGGCGTGGCAGTAGATCATTTTCAGCATTTGGTCTATGCCAACCCAGAAGCAACCCCTCAAGAACGACATCAAATGTGGCAACAGATGGAAGCTCGTTATCTGCCTTGGCGGCAATATGGAGATTTGAACTACCTCAACAAAGGGGGACTCTGGCAAGACAAACAGCATATCTACTGTTCGCCGTTTTACTACATAGATTACACCTTGGCGGGGTGTTGCGCGTTGCAGTTTTGGATCAAAGCAGAAGAAGATTATTCGCAGGCGCTAGCGGACTATATTGCGTTATGCGATCGCGGTGGTTCTGCGTCCTTTCGAGAATTAGTGCGATCGGCAAATCTCATTTCTCCGTTTGAACCTGGCGCACTTACTAAAGTCGTTGAAAAAGTGCGTCAAACTTTGAAGGTTGGCTGATTGAGCAAAGCTGATGAAAGCTACCAAAAACTTAGGGTTGAACTTCGCGCCGCCGCCGCTCCAGAAAGCGGCGTTCGCTGTCATTAAAAATTAGATAGATCACTGTCAGCACTGCGTCTACCCGCACAGACAGATCGGTTGTGTCCGGCACTTTATAGGGAATACCTGCATCCCGAATCTTGCGCTTGGCACGCACCAAGCGTTGCGCCATCGTTGCCGTGGGTACGAGAAACGCCCGCGCAATTTCATCCGTCTCAAGTTCGCCTAGCATCCGCAGCGTCAAAGCAACCTGTGCCTCGATCGCCAGTGCTGGGTGGCAGCAAGTAAAGATCAGCCGGAGCCGAACGTCTTGTTATTTGCTCTTTACTTCAACCCGCAGAGTGGTAAATCCTGATAGGCGATATCTGCGACAAGCTGCTAAGAGCGTCTACGCAATCTACAAAAACAGAGATTGAACAGTCAGATCCTTCTGGGTAATGGTGAAGTTACGCTGTTCTAATGTGGCAATGAATGAAATGATCGCTTCACACGCCACAGCTACGGTTAATATTACTAAGTTTCGTGCCAGGGGATAATCACAGACATCATCATTAACCTCGGAAGGAACGCGATAAAGGTCATTCCAAATCACTTCTGCATAATCAGCCGATAGCCCAGCATGAAGACAAGGAATGCTTAATTTTTCAGCATAATCTTTCACTGCTTGACGTGCCACGCTATTGTCAAAGACATCGATAATTAGCTGGCTGTCTTTGAGTAGTTGAGTTGTATTTGCTGGTGTCAACTCTTTTGTTTTGGCATCAACTTTAGTACCAATTGCTCGATATAAATTGTTCGCCAAAATCTTCGCCTTGAACGCTCCTACATCGGAACGGTAATAAGGCTGAGTCGAAAGATTACGCTCCTCAATGCGATCGCGATCTATCACTGTAAGTTTATCAAAACCAGACCGAGCTAAGTTCTCCGCTATGTTAGCTCCTAATGCTCCAGTGCCACAAATTGTTACAGGATAATTTTTTAGCTTTGCCATCACAGCATTGCTGCGGTAAAGCTGTTCGTGAAAAAAGATACTCATAATAATTCGTAATTCGTAATTAATACTCTTGGTGTTCGATTACACCTACTAAGGATTGCAAATCAAAATCGCGATCGCGTCCACTCAGACAAATGCCAGAACTGACAACAGTCAAATCAGTTTTAGCGATCGCACTACTATGGCGAACACCATCAGCAGTTGTCCAATCGACTGTCCAGTAATCGCTGCGATCGTGGAATTGATTTAATTCACCACCACCCATTTGCAAAGCCTTTCTCAGTCGCTTTTCATCCTGTTGGGGTTGAGTAAATCCCTCAATGCGCCGAGTTGCTAATTCATATACTGTGCGGATTTCTGGAGTAATGCCTTTAAACTGTAATTCCTCAGCAGGAATGAGTTGCTTAACAGCAGATTGCAGAGTTTCAGAAATTGCCGGATCGGTACGGCGATCTACTTCCTCGAACCAGCATGACTGTCCATTCCATCGGGCAATGATTTGCTCAAAGGTAACGCCCTCGGTAACTAAGTGGACTGCGATCGGCTTAACTACCTTCAACCGTTGACACATATCTACTTCATTAACCGGGTATGCTAACCAAGTTTGTTTTTGCAGTTGGTGTGCTAACCGCAGTCGTATTAGGGGAAAGTGTTGCAGGTATTCCGCAATTTGGGGTAAGTCTGCTTCTTCTACAACCGTTGCTGTTTTCTCATCCACAGCCTGAAAGATGCCCCAACCTTCAAATTTACTAGGCTTTGGTGTGAAAGTGTAGATCATCCCGGCTACCCGTGTGCGAACTCGTCCACCTTTGACACAGGGCGCAAGGAATTGGGTGGTATGTAACTGTGCTTCTGCGATCGCAATTTGGTTAATTAGCTTAAATATATTAGTCATAACTAATACTCATTTTCAACAGAATGCTATGGATACAATTCCAGAAACTACTTCACATTCGGTAGTTGCACGAAAATTTCTGTAAACATCTTTGCCCATTCGTTATAGTGTAAAATTATCAAATTACTAAAATCTTTAAAAATTCTGAGTTCTACTTGAATATTTCCTTTTACAAAAGGATAATCAATCTGCATATAGACATGATCTTCGGCATATCTCATACCACTACCTGAATAAAATGCTAGCGAAGCTGACTGTAAGTCTTCCAAGTCACCTTGAGGAGCAGCAAATGAAGTATGTGCAAATACTTTATTCCTTAGCAACGTGTAATATTTTATTTCTTCTTTACGCTTATCCAGACTTTGTTTTTGTTGTTCTTGATTGGGAACTAGGCTGTTGTATCGAGTATTTTTAAGAGCTTGCAAAAACTCTTTATAAGTCTTTTCAAGCATTCTATCTAAACCGCATATAGTGATTGTATAAGTACTAAATCTTGATAGAAAGTTTGACCTAAATTGATTAATCCATCTTAAGGCATCAGGTACTAACATTAAATTTTTATCACTGAGAACACCTTCAGAAGAAATACCAAATTCTTTGACTGCTTCTGCATATTGGAAATCTTTATAGCTTCTATATTCCTCCTCGTGTAAGTGATAAAGAATATCTACTGATGTTTGGATAGCATCTTTAAGCTCAAGAAAAGTTAGGGGTTGTTGTATTGGTAGCAATGGAATGTTGTATATCTGAACTTGATATACCAAATCGTCTACAGTTCTAGAGATGCTCATATAGAAAATCACCTCAATTAGTTTGAATATTTTGCATTAGGTTATTGGGCGCGTCAGGTATAAATATAACGCACCCATTTTAGATTCTACTTATCCTCTCGCACAGGCAACGGCATATCCAAAATCTCCATTAGCAAATCCAGACGAGAGGGGCGTGTTAGCAGTGGGACGATGTTCGGCAAACTGTAGTAGTCACCCGCGAAAGTGAACGTATCTACAGGTGCTTGCTGCTGCTTTAGTTGAGTCTCCACCCAGTTGTAATGAGTACCTACACGGACAATCACCACATTGGGCATTATCGCTAATTCCCGACAGTAGTTCTTGTAGACTTCACCGAAGTAAGGAGCCGCATTTTCGCCCTCATCCGTCACCAAAATTATCTGGTCAACTACCTGCTTTTTCTTCCGCATTGCTTCCAATGCACAACCAATGCTAGTACCACCGCCTGCATTGATGTGCTGGAAAGCACGTTCCCAGTCAGTCAACTCCTTACCCTTTGCTGTAACAGTGTAAGGAATGGTATCAAAAGCGTAGACAAACAGTTCTGCCTTTGTGATACCAGAGATTAGGGCAGCGAGTTGCTTACCGATCGCGATCGCATTTTCCATTGAACCAGACTTATCTACCAGTAAAGCAGTTGGACGAGCGATCGCACCACGCCGCTTCACCTGCTCATTTGTCACTTTTTCCAGTCGAGCAACGGTGTCTGCGTCAAAATCTCCTGCGTCTGCCGCAATCTGTGCTTTGAATGCTGAGACACGCCCACTCTTAGACGCTGATTCCAGCTTGGAATCAATCAGCTTCTTAACTTGTGGGTGATCCATTGCACCTCTAGTCTGGAGAGACTTGAGGTTGTTTATCGTTTCTTGAGGAGTCATGCTGTTGATTAACGCCACCAACACAACTGGTGTGAGTTGCTTGATAGCACCAATTGCGATCGTGTAGGGAATGTTGAACTCCACAATTAGCCGTGCCTGTTCTGCGGCATTTTCTGCCTTAGCAAGCTGCTTCAGCACATTTGCTAGGGAACCCTCTGGAGGAGTATCGCGGAATAGAATCGCATTTGCCCGTTCATTTGGCTTGATGTGCAGTGAAGCATATAAGTGCTTCATTGCCTTACGACCTCGCAGAGCAGCGCGATCGAAAAGAGCCGGATTGCTTTCCCGTACCTTTAGATAACGCCGTACCGCAGTGCGGGCGGAACGAGGTAGCTTGTTTTGCTGCTGCTTCATGAAGTCCACCACACGAGCTACCTGATAGGGTGGAAACTCTTGCAGCATCATAAATCCAGCATCTCGGTGTTCAGTCAAATTGCTAGTTAACAAATGAGCAATAAACACCTCCTTGTGGTCGCGGACATCACCATGACGCTGATACCAAACTGCCAGGTGTCCGTAGAAGATGGGATCGAGTTCAACAATTAACTGATGAATTTCTGCGACTTGCTCAAGCTTGCGGTGAGGAGTTGTGAGCAAACTGTTGAGCATTTCCAAACGCAGGTCACGTTCTGCGGTATTCATTATGAACCTCCTCTAGTTGTGATGGATGAGGAGGCAGATGTTGCACGCGAGGTGATATCACCGCGCAAGTTGTAGAAGCATTGTATATAACTTGTGCAGAGTTATGTAAGCTTCTGCGATCGGGGCGCGGCAACAACTGCCAAGTAAAAGGGGCTGGGGATTAGGGATTGGGGACTGGGTAATCAGCGGGAAAATTATCGAATTTGCTCTTACTCCCTAAAAGTAGTAGTTGCGTAAGCTGCCATCATATCTGCCGCTATTGCGACAGCACTTTTTGAAAGCAGCGACCAGAACCACAAAGACAAAGGTCATTGTTACCAAGCCTTTCTTCTAGTTCCTTGTCGCCATGAACAAGGCGATCGCCACGTTTAACAGCTTTTTCAGATGGGTAGCCACGACGACGTTTGCTCGATGGTTCAAAAGCAGAAATCGTCAAATTCGTCGAAATCTTCAGGCTCGATGTTGAAAGAATTAATCTTCTTCATCGTTCTCACCTCCATATTGAAATGAAATAAGATCACCTCGTGCAAGTCGAAAAAGCTGTTGATTCACACACGGGATTTGAACCCGTAGTTGCTTGAGCTTCAGTCAAGTGCCTTACCATTCGGCTAGTATGTAAGCTTATCCAGTTAGGGCACGAAGTGAAAATTTTATGTTTTAGAAAGTTGGTTTAAAATAAATCGAATTTCTTTCTTGTTACACTGCTGTTTCCTAACAGCGTAAATTATTCGACCTCTATACATTGCCGCAGAACGATGAATTATACCTTTGATAATATCCGTCACATAATGGGTTGGTGGCGGTGGAAAATCTTCAAAGGTAATTAAATACCAAATCTCGTTTAGCTTCTGGTATTGATGATAATTATCAATGATGACAATATCAGTTTGTTTCTGCTTTTGCTTCTGCTTTCGAGGTATTTTCTCGGCTGCACAAAGAATTCCAGTTTCAGGATGGATATAGAAGCGATCGCGATGGCTTGCATCTAGCTGAGTTCGATACCCTTGATAAGGCTTGCTGTAAAAACCACCATCAATTATTTCTACATACCGTTCAACATAGTCCCAGACATGATCGATAACATGCCGTCCTGCCATTGTGCTGGGATCTAATCGTTGACACAGTTGGCTGTAAACGTCATTCCAAGGTTGTCCGACTTGCGATCGCAAAAACCGACGCAGAGGGCCGAGATGGTCTGAAAGATACTTAGATTTTTTTATTGGTTTAATCAGGTAGGGATTCAACAATCCATCCTGAATTGCATCCTGGGTGATTTTGTATAATTGCTTCTTAAAGCCAGTCACCTTTTTGAGGTTAATTCTCCTTCCACCGCGAGGACGCTCAATCACAATCTCGCTCAAACGATGTTCGCTCATATCTCACGTTGTTTAAATGCAGTTGTACTAATTGAGTTGTTATTAAACATGAGTTAGCTAACATCATTGAACTCACCTCTGTATTGAGTAAAGGTTATAGATAAATACGATTTAAATAATTGAAATTCCGCACAAGTTAGCAAAGCAGTTTTCACAATTGCCTATACCAATTTGGCTACGATCCCATCAAAGGGAGCGACAGGATTTGAACCTGCATTCCGTTGCCGGAGTGTGTGTAGACTTTACAAGTTAGGGTGCGGAATGAAACTAAAATTATGCAGTCAGAAATGAAGCAAAGGTTTATGTTTTAAACTTTCTTACTTTCTGCTTTGAAAGTGCTAAGTTATAAATTCAGAGTGAATAATTAAAAGTGATGGGTCAAAGAAACTAATTTATTCAAAACTCCTAACTCCTAACTCCTAACTTCTGTCTTCTGGGCACTTTAACCATAGACAGCTTCAGGGCGGACGATCAGATCGCCACTAGGACGGCGATCGATTACATAAGCAGAAAGGCGATCGCTATTCACATCTAAATGCCGAGCGACGCGCTCCTTCACCGCTACATCATTCATCCCTGCTGCAATTCCCAATTGTGTTTTTGGGACATCAACAGAACGTCCTTCAAATCGAATATGAACCATTGCAATCACCTCTTGTTTTAATCACGAATTCGTATTAGTGGATCTGATCGGGATTGAACCGATACCCTCCCTGTGAGAGTTACACTCACACCTCGTGCGAGTCGAAAAAGCTGTGGTGACACACGCAAGAATCGCACCTGCAACTTATCGTTTTAGAGACGATAGCTCTACTATTGAGCTAGTATGTAAGCTTTTTCTGTCAGGGCACAAGTGACATCCGGGATCTCTACCGTTAGAGCTACAGACCCAAGTTTGCATGATTGCGATGCTCTAATTGAGGTTATTGCAACCTTCAATAGAAGTCAAAGCAAATGGAGCCGTCGGGAATCGAACCCGAATCCTGCAACCGTCCGTTTGTTGGCTTTGGAGCAGTCGAACACCAATCGCGGCCCCAAACAGTGCCATCTATGCAATTGTCAAGCTTCTGAGAGGTTTTAGTTTTGCCTTTGAGGAGGCTTTTATCTTTATACTACAAATGTAATACATGATTTACATAATGTCAAGGGGATACTACAAATTTTGTAGTCCAATGCGTGTTATTTAGATTCTCTTTTCTAAAAGGCTTACTCCCCTTCCTTTGTAGGGAAGGGGCTGGGGGTTAGGTCTTTTTTAATAGTCTACTCAACTGAAAATCGCTGTATTGCGAAATTAACTACGGTTATCTATCTGAGCGCGTTGCAAACTTCCAGAGAAGTCAACATAAACACTTTTCCATTCTGTGAAAACATCCAAAGCAGTAGTTCCAGCTTCGCGGTGTCCGTTACCTGTTTGTTTTACACCACCAAATGGCAAGTGTACCTCTGCGCCGATAGTGGGGCCGTTAATATAGGTGATACCTGCTTCGATATCGCGCATGGCAGTAAAAGCCCGGTTGATATCGCGGGTGTAAACTGAAGAAGAAAGACCGTAATTGCTATCGTTGAGAATTGCGATCGCTTCCTCAAAGGAGCTAACCTCAATTAATGCTACTACTGGCCCAAATATCTCTTCACGGGCAACTCGCATATCAGGAGTTACATCATCCAAAATAGTTGGTTGAAAGAAGTAACCGTTTTTCAGTGAGCCTTCATTGGCAATTTCTCCACCAATTAAAACCTTTGCTCCTTCCTCACGGGCGATATCCAAATACTTGCTCACCTGTTGGAGTTGTTTTTCATTGACAATCGGGCCAATATCTGTATCAGAGTCAGTGCCAGCACCCAGGCGTAATTTGCTGGTACGCTCATAAAGCATGGTGGTAAATTTTTCTTTGATATCACGATGTAAAATCAAACGACTAGTAGCCGTACACCGTTGACCGGTTGTCCCAAATGCTCCCCACACTGCACCATCGAGAGCAAGTTCTAAATCCGCATCTTCCATCACCACTTGAGCATTTTTACCACCCATTTCCAAACAGACACGCTTGTGAGTGCGTCCGCAAGTAGCGCCAACAAAGGCACCTGTTTCTGAAGAACCAGTAAACGATACCAAATCTATATTAGGATGCTCAACTAAAGCTTTCCCCGCCTCCTCTCCCACACCATGCACCAAGTTAATTACTCCTGGTGGTAAACCTGCTTGTTGAAAAATTTCAATCAATTTAGTCGCACAGGCGGAGGTATCTTCGGCAGGTTTGAGAATAACTGTATTACCACATACCAAAGCTGGCATAGCTTTCCAGCAAGGAATTGCCACTGGGAAATTCCAGGGAGTAATTAAGGCACAGACTCCTATGGGCATTCGCACAGTCATGGCGAATTTATTGGACATTTCCGACGGTGTGGTTTGCCCGAATAGTCGCCGCCCTTCGCCAGCAGTGTAAAAGGCGCAATCAATACCTTCTTGGACATCTCCCCTAGCTTCTGTCAGGGGTTTACCCATTTCCTGACTGATTAACTGGGCAAGTTCTTCTTTATGCTGGAGTAATATTTCCCCGACGCGAAAGATGTATTCTGCCCTAGCTGGGGCCGGGACTGTGCGCCAACTGTGGTAGGCTTTGCGGGCGGCGGCTACTGCTGTATCTACATCATTAACCTGGGAACGGGGGAATGTGGCTACGACTTCGGTTTTGTCAGCAGGGTTGCGGCTTTCTAAAGTTGCTTCCCCTATAGCACTCAACCATTGACCGTCTATGTAATTGCGGCAAGATAGCGGAGTTGTCATCTTGAAAATCTCCGGCTGATGATCCACTGGAACTTGTGTATTAAGTTTGCTTGCTTTCTAGGTTATCCTCAAGTTTAGGAAATTGGTGTGAGAAGCAAATATCGATATAAAAATTAAGGCACTAAAGCCAATACACCCACAGGAGAACCAGAACCACCACGCAATCTCAGAACTGCGATCACTAGAGTAGTACCTTTAGGTGGCAACTGATCCAAATTGGTGAGATTTTCCAAAACAATACGCGGTTTTTCCAATACCAAGCGATTAGTAGCAAAACTGTTATCCTGTCCGGGGTCTACACCGTGAGTATCAATTCCTACCCCAGCAATTTGCCGTTCATTCAGTAAAAACTGAGTTGCATCGCTGCCAAACCCTGGAAAGTGGGCAATTCCTTGAGAATCATGATTTAGGAACGCACTTTTATCAAACCACTTTTTTTGCCAACCAGTATTCAGTATAACTACGCAACCAGGAGAAATCTCACCGTATTGGTCTTCCCAAGCTACAACATCAGCGATCGTCAGGGCATAATCAGAATTAACAGCTGTGGCTTGGCGAATATCTATGACTACCGCAGGTACAACCAGAGATTGGGCGGGGTATTGGTCAATTCCCATACTATAGCTATGAAAGCTGTTAGGGGCGTTGATATGGGTAGCGCTATGTTCCCCCAAGGAGAAACGCCGCAGGTAATAGCCATCATTATTTAGTTCAGCCACAGTTTCAAATTCTACTGGAGGGTCGCCAGACCATTGGGGAATATCTATGTCAATTACATGACTTAGGTGGATAACGCGTGTATAGGTGATACTATTTTGACTTTGGGGTTGTATCATCCCAGCCTTCTATTTGATTATTTGTACTCAGAGATTTTTTTCAAGGGTGCCGCAGCTACACTCGTGGTAGACATCGCCTAGGTTGGGCTACGCCTACGCAAGGATAGTAATACCATTACAACGTTTTTCAATCAATTGAACTGCAACATTCCTCCTCCTAATTCCCTATGATAGGAGAAATAATCCCCCCAATTCCCTTAAATTTCAGGTTGTTGGGGGGAATTCAAATGTTGCAGCAAAAAGTGAATTAATCTTTAGTTAACAACCAATAGATTAACCTTTGGTTAAGCTTAGATTAAGGTTGTGTGATGTCTACGTTGAAGGTTGCTCGTGTAGTGGAATCATAATCACAAACTCGGCACCTTCTCCTGGTGCTGAAATACATTGGATTTGCCCGCCGTGTTTTTTGACAACAATTTGGTAGCTAATTGATAAACCCATACCCGTACCTTTACCAACGGGTTTCGTAGTAAAGAAGGGGTCAAATAGGCGTTTGCGTACTTCCTCTGTCATGCCTGGGCCATTGTCGGCAATGCTAATTATTACACTGTCTTCTTGGATAAGGGTGCGAATGCGAATCTGGGGAGAATTCATTTGTTCTTGGTCGTTTGTCCTTTGTTTAAAGTTGTTTACTAAAGGCAAATAACTAATGACAAATGACTCTTCAATTGCATCGATCGCATTTGTCAACAGATTCATAAACACCTGATTCATCTGTCCAGCGTGACACACTACTGCTGGTAGGTTGCCGTAGTCTCGGATTACTTGGATTTCGGAATGTCCTGATTTGGCTTTCAGGCGATTTTGCAACAGCAGTAAGGTGCTATCAATACCTTCATGAATATCTACTGCCTTTGTGCCGTCTTCATCAAGGCGAGAGAAATTGCGTAAAGATAAAACAATCTGCCGAATACGTTCGGCTCCCATGTTCATAGAATCCAGGATTTTGGGCAAATCTTGCTTAAGAAAGTCTAAATCAATGGTGTAGATTTGTTGGTGAATCTCTGGTGTTGGTGGACAGTAGCTTTGTTGATAAAGGTCTACCAAGTGCAGCAAATCCTTGGTATATTCACGGGCGTGGCTAATATTGCCGTAAATAAAATTGACGGGATTATTGATTTCATGGGCAATACCTGCAACCAATTGTCCCAAACTGGACATTTTTTCAGTTTGAATCAGTTGTGCTTGAGTTTGTTGAAGTTCTAGCAATGCTGCTTCTAGCTGTTGGGCTTTGTCTTGGGCAGTTTGGGCGGCGATACGGCTTTGGGTGTAAAGTTTGGCTTGGTCAATGGCGATCGCTAGTTGAACTGTAACTGCTTGTAGTAATTCTATTTCGTTGTCCAACCAAGGACGGAAGCCACTACAAGAACCACAGCTAAATGTGCCTATTTCGCCAGATTGGGTGTGTACGGGTAGAGACATAAAGGCAGTGAAACCGAAATCCTGCAAAAACAACTGTCCTATGGAATCGCCCACAGTCCCTACATCATTAATGCGGATGATTTCTCTATTCAATGTTTTGGCTGCGATTAGTTCGATTTCTGCTTTAGTTGCTTCTTGGTGGTTAAGCAGACAGGGTAAAAAGGAACTTTTCGCCTCATATACTTTATCCCAGTAGGGTACATCAGCGTCTTGTCGATACCAGAAAAAGGCACAGCGATCGATTTGGAATAAGTTACGGATCTCCTCTACTGCGGTTTCCACAATGTAATTGAGATCCAAAGAAGCTCGAATCTGGTTAGAAAGACGATTGAGTAGAGCTTCCCGTTGGGCGCTTTCTCTGAGTGCAACTTCTGTTTGTTTGCGCTTGATGCCTATGGCAATTTCCTGGGCGGCAAATTCCAGTGCTGTGAAAGTTGATTCTGTCACTGTTTGGCGGGTAAACATGGCTATCACCCCTACAGTTTCATTTTCAACAATCAGAGGATAACCAGCGAAGGCGACCATACCCTCTTGCTGTGCCCACTCTTTGTTACCCACGCGGGGATCTGTCTGCACAGAGTTAGTTAAGTGGGGTTTGCCCTCTTCGGCAATTAAACCAATTTTGAATTGACCAACTGGCACACGTTTATGGGGCCCATTAATGTGGGTGTACATCCCAGAACTGACTTGCAACTCCAATACGTTGTCTTTTTTGTTCAGCGTCCAGATGCGAGCAAAAGCTGCATCAAGATGTTCAACTAAAGCGTCAGTGCAGCGGCGCATCATGTTTTCTAAGCTGTCACTCTGGGTAAGGGCCGCGTCTACATCGGCACGAAAATGTGCTAAACGCGCTCGTTCTGCTAAAGCTTCCTCTGCTTGTTTGCGGTCAGTGGTGTCATAGCAAATACCAACGAAGTTTAAAACATTACCATTGCCGTCTCTAATAGCAGATGAGTTGCTTGTATGCCATCGCCAACTACCATTTTTATGTTTGACTCGATATTCAATTGCGTCTTGTTTCTCACTTGTCGTCAAAATTCTTTGAAAATAATCTGCACAGATATGCACATCGTCGGGATGTACAAAGGGAATAAAGGATTTGCCTTCAACCTCCGCAATCTCATGCCCAAAAATTTCAGTCCAGTTAGGAGAAACGTAAGAAAATATCCCCTCAAGTGTCAGGGCAAAAATAACGTTATTGGCGTTTTCGACAATGCTGCGAAACTTGGCATCGCTTTCTATGAATGCTGCTTGTCCTTTGTCGCTGGTGTCACTGACAAGAACTATAATTTGCTGTTCTGGTAATGGTAATAACCTAGCTTCAAAATTATTCTTCCCTTCTGGGAGCGGTAAGGTATATTCAAAACTGACTAAAGATTGAGTTTCAAGTACTTGAGTTATTGCTTGCTGGAAGCGATCGCTTATAGCAGTCGGTAGGCATTCTCGCAAACTCTTGCCCTGACAATCTCCTGGTAGAATATACGGGTTATCCATCTTTCCTGGCTTGTAATCCAGAATATTCCCATCAATATTAATACGTAAGTATAAATCAGGTAGCAGTTGCAAAATGGCTGCAAATTCTAATGTTTTGTGGCGTAACTGTGCTTCAACTGCTTGGCGTTTTGTAGTTTCAGCTTGTAGTTGCTTTAGTGCTTTTGCTAATTCTGCCGCCTGTTTTTGTTCTGTAATTTCATGCAGACAACAAGAGGAATTTGTCGATGTTAAGCAGCTTTCTCTCAGGGGAGGTCGAACTTCTGTTATATCCACACAATAACCGATGTAACCGACAAAGTTACCATCTGCCGAGAATCTTGGCGCTGCTGTATCTAAAATCCAGCGATATTTTCCATCAGCCCGACGCAGACGATATTGCCTCTGGAACGAATCATGCACAGCAAATGCTCTCAGGTATATATCTTCACATCGCTGTCTATCTTCTGGATGGACGCTGCAAGTCCAGATATTGCCTATCTCCTCTCCTCGCGCAGATGCAGACACGCCTGTTGTTAGATATATCCCAGTAAATTCCAACCAATTTGAATTTAAGTAGCAGTAAAGTGCATTGCATCCAGCCATCCAAATCATCAGAGGAGCAGTATCCGCCTGCTGACAAAATACTTTTTCATCCTGTTGTATTTCTTCCTCTTCGACCATGATTTGGTTAATGTAGCTCTGCACCTTTTTAGAAAACACTTTTGCCTGCCTGCTCTGCCTAATTTATTAAGGGAATAGTCTGAAAATAAAATTTGTTAATAAATGTATATAATTTTTATGTCAACTTGCTATTGATCTTAATACTTTATTTATTTTTATATGTATAAAACTTCCGGTTTTATTGTAAATAAATTGAAAAAATGCTGAAGTTATCATTAAGATTAACTTCAGCATTTTTGGTGCAATTTAAACTCTCCATATCTCTGGGAAGTTGTTTGACTTTGTTTCTTCTTAAATTCGCTTAGAAATTCATCTTAGCTATGTAATTGCATTGCTCAAAAACCTGATTTAGCTTTACGGAAACTATATGATTCCCTGTAAAGCACTTACATCTTTATAATAAATTCACAATAATCAAGAATTTCATATCAAATAAATATTGATTTTTTATCAAGAAGAATTCAGCATGAATTAGAGTCCTGGCAACTATAAGTCAATTTTTTAACGAACCGCATTCGCGCAGCGTCTCGTTAGAGAAGGACGCATAGACAGACTTTGCTTGTATAGTAGCGAATTATATTCACCTAATACTTTTCGGACATCCTCTTAAAATAATGGGTACAAAATGGTTTAATACCAACATTTGTACTAAGCAGTCTCCAGAGCATCTGTGGTATAAAACTCTACTATATTGATTCTTACTCCTGTTAGCGGTAGCGGGGCGTTTAGCCCATTCTGACTTCTGAATTCTTCTTCAATTTTCCCCGCCAAACCAGATTTTTCAAAATTGTCTTAACCGTTCAAAATGCCTCATACCAAAATCGCAAATTAAATGAGAGAAATGCTAAATGTAATATCAACAAGTTGCAACAATGGCTGGCGATCGCGTTTTATATGTTATAAAGCTCACAGAAATTAATGTTAGGCGGAAACTACTTTATGGAACCAGATAAACTGGGCCGTTTTAAGGAGTACGGCGAATTCATCCTCCGAAAGATAGATTCTGTGCCCCAGCACCCTTCAAAACAAGAAGATTGGGTTCCAGCTAGTCTTGACGACTGTCTCTTGCGTCTGCGGTCAGCTGCCCAGAAAACTGTAGACCTTGCAACTTCACCTGTGAAAATTGGGGTGATGGGGGAATTCAGTAGTGGGAAAACTTTACTTTTAGGCAGTCTAATTGGATATGCAGATGCTTTGCCAGTCAGTGAGAATCCCACTACAGGTAATGTTACCGCCATACATATCATACCGCAAGACGAATTTGCAACTACACAGTTAAGTAATTTTACTGTAGATTATCTTTCTCATGAAGGAGTCCATGAGTGTCTACGCTTCATGCTAGGGGAAGCCAATAAACGGACAGCAGCAGCCGGACTTCCTCCGATACCAGTATCGAAACTCAACTCTGGCAAAGATATTATTGGCTGGTGTGAAGAAGCATGGAATAGCAGTAACAATTTAGAGCTACGTTATTTACTCCGAGAGTTGGTATTATTCCTGCGGGCTTATCAAGCCTATGGGGAAGTTATGTGTGGTGGGCGCTACCAGATTGATGCTATCACCGCCCGCGAAGGGCTACAGCTAGTCGAACAGCCAATGGCAATCCAAACTCTGAAATTTGAGGATCTACCGCCAGCGCATATCCGATTACCGAGTCCACCCCAGAGGCTACCAACAAAGTTGTTGCAAAACAGTTTCCCACTCATCCGCCGCGTAGATATTGATGTGAAAATATCACGGGAAATTTGGGATTTTGCAGGCGCAGCCAAATTTATTCTCATCGACTTTCCGGGATTGGGGGCTGCTAATTCGGGGGCTAGGGATACCTTTTTGTCGCTGCGAGAATTGGCAGAAGTACAGACAATTTTGGTACTGCTAAATGGTAAATCTCCAGGGAGCGATCGCGCCAATAAAATCTTTACGATGATGCAGCAGCAGCGACCGGGACAAGACCTGAAAGATTTAATTCTCGTAGGTGTGGGTCGCTTTGATCAACTACCCCTAGACAGTGAAGGTGGCGAAAGAGAACTTGACCAACTAATTGAAGATAGCCCACATTTACAAGAGGAAACGGTTTTCCAAAAACTCAAAGTTCTGCAAACTACCATTGACGGTGCAGAAGCGTTTACCACCCAAAAAGACCGCATCGTTTTACTGTCGCCACTGTTGGGACTAGCTGAATTGGCAAAACGTTCTAGTACAGTCAAAGCAGGCTCAACAGAGTTTTTGGCTAACTTAGACTATCCTGATTACCTAGATCGGTCTAAACGGCTACAAGATAAATGGGGGCGCTTAAGTGAACGGCTACTAGACGCTGATCCCCGCAGTTCTTTGGGCAAACAGGTAGGTTACTTTAGTCAAGATGGGGGCCTTAGTAAGCTGCGGGAATTGATTCAAAACCACGTAGCTACTCATGGTCTGAAGCAACTGTATGAAGATACTCGCAGAGCTGCTGATGTGGTGAGTCAGCAACAAGATCATTTAAAAGACATCATAGATGAAATTCACGAGCAAGGCATCCCCACAGGCGACAGTCCCGCCTTTATCGAATTGCGCTTTGTGGTCGAAAGCTTGGATAAAATCTATCGGAATTTTCAAAAAGATTTAGGGACAGAACCACTCAAAGATCGGCGCGGTGTTGTTGTCAGCGATGTAGTGAAAGACGAACTCACCTTTAGAATCCTCAATTGGAACCAGTGGACTTTACTCTTCAACAAAGCCAACAATGGAGCGATCGCTCTGGCAGAATCTAAAGGTGCAGCCGGGAAATTATTTGATCGGGGAAATCGTGTAAATACTTCCCTTCCAACTAAAAGCGATGATTTTTATCCAGTATTTGAGAAAACCGTTAAAGAAGTAGAAGATTTTGCCCGCGATCGCATCCATCAAGCGGTGATAGATTTGTTGAATCAATTGTCAAATTATGTGGCTCTAGAACGCGAACAATTGCAGGCATTTTTCCATCCAGAAATGGAGCAAGAAATCGAAGAAAAATTTGGTTTTGAAGATGCTGATCTCTTTTACAAGTTATTACTAGGATGCGATCCGAATGAATGGAAGGAAGCAATCATCTCGGAAATCAGTAGTAAAGATAAAACCGTTGCGCCCGAAATCATCTTTCCCTTAGCGCGTCAAGATGAGAAACACAATGTTGGTCAAATCTTTGACTGGGCACCAGAAAAAAGCCAAGGTTTACCTAGATCGAGCAACCACCAACTTTTAGTACTGCGGCTACGAGATGAAATCACCGCTAGCGCTAGCCTTCATCTTGTGCAATATGTTAGCGAAGTGAATCAGCAAATTAATTCGGAAATAGAAGGCATTTTAGATCAAATTATTCCTAGTTTGCAAAACCTCTCAAAAAAAGAAACTTTGCTGAGATATTTGGCAGCTGGTGACTTGCCATCTGAGACAGAAATTCCTACTTGGTTGCAGATTATTTCAGAACTTGCTGCTGTTTCTTACTTAGATGATTTGAGATAAGCTAACTCAGAAAATGACTGATTGCGATCGGCTACGGTTATGAGGATGTATTTGTGAGACGTGATGCGATTTTTTATACAATTTTCAAGCGTGTCCCAGGATTGTTTTTCGAGTTAGTAGAACAACCACCAGCCGAAGCTAGTAGCTATCGCTTTGAATCAGTTGAAGTTAAAGAACCAACATTTCGGATTGATGGGGTATTTTTACCTCCACTTGATGCAGCATCTCAGATGATCTTTTTTGCTGAGGTACAATTCCAAAAGGATGAGTTACTGTACCATCGGTTTTTCTCCGAATCTATGCTGTATATGTATCGTAACCCATCGCTTTACGATGACTGGTACGGGGTAATTATTTTACAGTCTCGCAGCTTGGAACCGGAAAACACTACTATTCACAGATCGTTACTGAACAGTTCCCAAGTACAACGGATTTATTTAGATGAGTTAGGTAGTCCTGATGAGCAAAAAGTAGGTATCAGTTTGATGCAGTTGACTATTGCCTCAGAGACTCAAATGGTGCAAGAAGCGAAACGTTTAATTGAGCGGGTGCAACAAAAGCAGATAACTGTCTTGGCTAAGAAGGAGATAATAGATGTAATCACAACAATTGCAGTTTATAAATTCGCAAACTTAAGTCGTGAAGAGGTAGAAGCAATGCTAGGAGTGAAGTTAGAAGAAACTAGAATTTATCAAGAAGCTAAAGAAGAGGGACGAGAAGAAGGACGAGAAGAACTAAAACTTGAACTTGTACCTCGGTTCTTAGCTCGTGGTATGTCGATGGAAGAGGTTGCCCAGTTACTTGATTTAACTATCGAACAAGTAAGACTTGCAACTGAGCAAGAATCTTCAACATCAACTTAATAACTGCCGTAATTTTCATAGCGATGCCTAGTTTGGGCTACGCCTACGCCCTTTCATATAAAAGCGTAGCCCAACGTAGATATCGCACCAAATAAAAAAGCTAGTGCTAAAGAGAATCAGTGGTACAAGACCAAAGATTAAAAGTCTTTACCAGAAGGATTCTCTAAATTTGTAATTTTATAATACAACATTACAGTTTTTAGCCAGCTATAAAACAAACAACAGAAAGTGATACTATAATGAACCCTTTTCAACTCAACAAATATAGCGATCAAGAACCAAGCGAGAAACAACAAAAAAGATTTCCAGGATGGTTTGCTTTAGATTTTGGCACATCGAATTCCACAGTTACACTTTTCGATCCAATTGAAGTACCGATCGCAGAAATTCTACCCAAAGAACAAGAAATGCGATTGCGCGATCGCTTATCACAATGGCTGAGTTCTCCCGCCTCAGTAGCTTTACCAGATGTCAGCGCTGATGATTGGGAAAAGTTTATTGTAGAAATTAGCAGAAACCTGGAGATAGAACCCAGCCGATTGAGTGAAGTCTTTGAAAGTGACAATAAAGAGCGATTTTTAGAAGCAATTCGCCAAATTGAACTTTCTTTAGGAAACAGCGAGAGATTCCGCCGTGCTGTCAGCAAAAAACTTTACCAAATTTATCATGAGGTGTTTCGCGTCCCTACCCTAGAGTCGCAAAATCTGATTCCAGTTGTGCTGGATATCGATCGCCGCGATACGGAAATTCCCAGCGAGGCGGAAATTTCGCACTTAGGAGACTTAAAACTGCGAATGGGTAGGGAAGCTAGAGATAACCGAAAAAAAGCGATCGCTCAAGGTACAAGCGGTTCTTTAAAGGAAATTATCAGCAGATTTCACCATTCACCCAAACGCTATTTTGGTCAAGATCGTTTGTTTCCAGTTATTTTGGATGGTGAAGAAGAATTAATTACCGCTAACCAACTGATCCAATCTGCTTGGGCGCATTTAATTGAGTTAACTGAAGATTACCGCCAACGCGCCCAACGCAGGTTTTCAGAAGGAGATTTTTTAACAGCAGTTGTCACCTACCCCACTGTCGCCCCACCAGTTGTTCGCAAGGAAGTTAAGGAACTGGTTGAGCAGTTGGGGATTGACGATGTGCAAACTGCTTATGATGAAGCCGTTTCTGTGGCGATATTCTTTTTATGGCGAGAATTTGGCGGTAATCTCAACATTGGGATTGAGTCATTCAAAACTCGTTGTCGCCAAGCAGGAAACAAATGGTCACAAAATGTTCTCGTCTTGGATATTGGCGGGGGAACCACAGATTTAGCTTTAATTGAACTGACTTTGGAAGATAAAACCCCTACCTTTGCTGATTATGAAGACCGAGGTTTAGGAGGACGTTACTATAAACTTACTCCCAAACTATTAGGTTCATCTGGTCATTTACAGTTAGGTGGTGAATTAATTACGCTGCGAATTTTTAGATTATTAAAAGTTGCGATCGCAGACTTTTTATTGACAGCAGTAACAACAGGTGATATTGAAAGCGAAAGGTTAGAAGATTTAATTAGCTCTGAGTTAAACGAACGCTTTCTAGAACAAGGCAAATTCAAAAGTGGCAGTATTTTAAAATGTCTAGATAAAGAGAATCCAGAAGGCGATATTGCTTACAAAGATGCCCTAGATACTGCCGAAAAAGTATTACCTACCCGTTGGCAACAAGCACCCCAACGCCTGCAATCATTTTATATTCTTTGGGATCATGCGGAAGCTGCTAAACTTAAACTTGGACAAAAAGCATCAGTAGATAATTCTCTATTAACTTTCACACTTACTGAACAACAAATTTCCGAACTGCTCACCCAAAGCGCCGTTAAATTGGAAGTCAAAGATCCAAATAGCATCTGCGTCACCCTAGATAACCAGCAATTTGAACGAGCCGCCGTTTCAGGAATTAAAGAAGCGATCGGTATTGCTAAAGGTTTGATGGAAAGTCGCTTGCGTCCCAATGATATCACCAAAGATTCCTGGAATTCCCAAAAAGTTGATTGGTTAATTTTGTCTGGAAAAACTTGTAATTTAGACATAGTGCAGCGACAAATCTACCAAGAATTTAGTAAGTCTCCATATTTTGTCTGGAATCCAGAACGAATTACCTTTGTGTTGGAATTTACAAAATTAGCCACCTCTGCCGGTGCTTGCTATGCCGAAAAACTACGAAGATTAAGATTCGATCCAGAAGAGTCAAAAAGCTTGCTGCGTAAGGGAGCAAACCAGCTAGAAATTGATGTCAAAAATCTATTTTATTATTTGCCCTGCAACTTCAAACGCAAAACCCAAAGTAACGATTTACTAACTATATTCAAGGCTGGACAAGAACTCTATCAACTCGCACCTTGGGAAACTGTCGCCAAGGTTCGTACCGCATGGCAAGGAATCCAATTAACTAATATTATTTACCGTCAAGACTATGAGGATGGAGATTTACGACTATGGGGTAGCTTTGACGGTAAAAACCTCATGAATAAATTGGGAATGCAAGAAGCAGAGTTTCTGAAAAAAATTAAAGTCCAGTTTGAGATTGACCAAACTCTTGAATTTAGTGTGTTGCTTTGTCAGGGAAATCCCCATTATTTAATTGACATTACTGGCATTGATTTGGAATCGGTAGTTTCAGAAACTTCAGCACTATTTGCTGATGGTAAATTGAACTGGAATATTGCTGTGGAACGTTTCAATAAAGACTTGAATGATGGTGATATTGCCGTCAATGTTATTGAGTCAGCAACTGTTGATCAACCAGATGCTTATCATCTTGTATTTGAAGTAGGAAATGATGGTAGTAAATTGTTCCAAAAATTTCATTATCTGCGCGATGGCGTGACAGAACCAGGAATTGGGTTAATTAGTAATCCCTTACCTCCCTTCCCCCAAACTGGCCAACACACTTTCTATATTTATCAAACAGATGCCGAAACCAACACCAAAAAATGGATAAGAATTGGCGCACTCAGCAAACCTGATGTAACAACAGATTACCCTTGCCAATATCGTGTAACTCTCGACGATCAAGGTATTCTGAGGATGCACGCCGGTGAAGTCCCTTACTGGACATCAAACAGTCAGGAATGCCTAAAACAAGAGGGATGCGTTTATCTTGCCGAATTAGAATTGCAACCCAATGAAGTTGATAAAGAACGCGATCCCTTTTGCGGAATACATTAAACCTTTGCGTTCCTCTGCGCTAACCTCTGCGTTCCTCTGCGTTGAAAAAATTAAGATTTTTAAACGTAAAGGGGCGCAAAGTAAACGCTAAGGGGCGCAGAGGTTTGCAAGTTTAATTCGCTATAAAAATATTTGGAGGTGAGATTCATGCAGCACTTGCGTCAATTATTAGAGTTAGAAAACTCAGAGTTAGCCCGGTTACTGCGGTTTAGTTTGTATGGACTAGAGGCTACTTTAAATCAGGCTCGCACAAAATTTCCACTAGATCCAGGAGCTAAAATATGCGACCAGGTGCTGCAAGAACTTCATAACCTGTTGGAACCTGCACCTCCACAGCAAAATATTGGTTGGGAAGATGCGCCAGCTGATTTAAAACTCAGTCACCTGCGGGAAGCTTTCGATTCTGACTCAGAACTTAATTATTATCTGGGTAATTCCCAACTACAAAGCACAACGGACTCAGATTTGTGGAATGAGATTCAACGCAAGCTACTGCGATTACCAGAGGATTTGGCTGCAACTTGGCGATCGCGCACCTTGGATTTAGCCCAAGAAATTGGTGCGATCGCAGATAATTCTAACCTCTATCAACTTCCCTTTATCCGCGATGAAATTATCTACCCCGGTCTTAGTGGCACTGTTCAAACTCAGGGATTGAGCTTATATCAACAAGCACTTTCAAATTCTCAAAATTCACAAGGTAATGTATCCGATTTGCCGGCTGCATTCCTATTTTTATATATGAATTTTATCGAAATAGACCCAGATTTACATCATGCTTTAAAGAGCGTTTTTAGCTTCGATGTCATTTCTTTACACTCCAAACCAGAACAGCGCGATCAATATATTGATGCTTTAAGCGATCGCTTCCAACGCACCCAAAAAGCTGAGAAAAACACTGACCCCCTGTCAATTCTGCGTACCTGGATTGACATTGACGAAGCAATACATTCCTTAGTATTCGTACCGCCGGCTGAACGTTATTCTTGGTGGGGAAAGCTACAACACGAATCACGACGCATCCTGAAGAAAGTCACTGATGAGGCAATTAATGCAGGTAATGAAGTGCGAATTCGCCAATTATCGGGACTTTATGCAGATATCTGTGCTTTATCTAAGGATGACTTACAACTAGACTGTGGTGGTATTCCTGGCGAAGTCTTAACTTGTCTTCGAGTATATGCACGAATTAATCAGGAAGAATCTCCAGGTCGTGTAATATTTCGCTCATCACGCTAGTTGCTGGCGAGTTTTGTAATTCTTGAGATGATGAGGCAAGGCGGACATTCGCATAGTCTGCCTTGCCTCATCATCTAATGAAGGTAAAAACGTTTAAATTTATAAAATGCCCCAGAAGTGTAAAATCCCTTGACCAGAAAACACTTCAAGTGCAACAGCAGATATAAAACCAATCATTGCAAAACGACCGTTCCAGTTTTCGCTCTGAGGAGTGAAGCCCCAGCGCAAAGCATTAGGATCTTCTGAAACTGAAGGCGTAGTCTTCTTAACGTCTGCCATAAATAATACTCCGAGCTTTTATGTTGTAACAGTTATCACTGCCTGTAAAGTAATGTAACAGGTTTTTACGAAAATGCAACATAAACTCAATATAAAATTCAGTAGTATATATTACGGGTGCGTAATTTTAGCGCCGACAGCAAATTACCTATGACTTACTACCGGGCAAAAATAGAGGTAATGGTTTCTCAACAAGAGCTTGATAAAATTTAGATATGCAAATTAGATATGTTTCAATTTATCATCAGCCCTACTTTGAGTAGGATATTTAAATGTCACTACATCAAAGTTCTGGTCGGTGGCGCTTAGGGCTAGCGTTATCGCTATTGACGGTCTTATTGTGGGGAATTTTACCTATTGCTCTGGCGGTAACTCTGCAAGTACTCGATGTCTATACCGTCATTTGGTTTCGCTTTTTGGTATCATTTTTACTCCTTGCCGTGTATTTAGGAATACGCAGCAATTTACCAAAGTTAGAACAACTGCATTCTGCTTCTTGGAAATTACTAGCGATCGCTACACTCTTTTTAGGGATTAATTACTTTCTGTTCATGCAAGGTTTAGCACTAACATCACCTGCTAACGCTGAAGTTCTCATTCAATTATCTACCCTTTTATTAGGTTTCGGAGGGTTAGTGATTTTTAAAGAACGTTATCGGCTGTATCAATGGATTGGTGTCAGTGTAATGACTTGTGGTTATCTATTATTCTTTCGGGAACAACTAACAAATTTAATTACAGCACATGGCACATACATACTAGGTAGTGTTTTGATTGTGCTAGGAGCAATGGCATGGGCTATTTATGCTTTGGCACAAAAGCAGTTATTACAGTCTTTATCTTCCTCCAGTATTATGCTGATTATTTATGGAGGTTGTGCTTTATTATTCACTCCTCTAGCTAAGATAAAATCACTTTTTATACTTGATGGGTTCCATTTAGGAATGTTAGTTTTTTGTGCTTTTAATACTTTAATTGCTTACGGTGCCTTTGCCGAATCATTAGAACATTGGGAAGCATCACGAGTCAGTGCAGTAATAGCTTTAGCTCCCATTGTGACATTAATATCAGTCGCAGTTGTATCAGTTATTGCACCTTCTTTGATACCATCAGAACACTTCAGTTTTATAGCAATATTAGGAGCGGGTTTAGTAGTCACAGGATCAGTAGCGATCGCACTGGGAAAAGCTGATTAACAGGAAGTATTTTCAGAATTTTTACTGGTTTTTTCATCTAGTGAATTCGTGACATATTCAAAGCTACAACATAAATACTGAGGCAGAGGATTTTTTATTTGTTATGATTTGATAGTGAAGGCAAGCTACGGGAGCCAGTTTCTTATATGATGGATAGTTTACCCATCTGTATGGCTCTGTAGTATCTGATTTTTGACTTTATAGCCAAGAAAAAAATTCTTGAAGAAGAATTGAGAAATCAGAATGGGCTAAACGCCCCGCTAACGTTAACAGGAGTCAGATAAAGCTTTCTACATTCGCAAGTCATACACAATTCATACTGAATTCTAACGACTGACTCCTAAATTCTGTTTTGAAAAAATTGAGGCTAAAAACTTTAAGTAAACCAAGCAGGGTGCCCGAATAACTACCAAAGCCAACACCTGATAAAACCAGACCACCGAAACAGTTGAGCGATGAATAGTTTGTTTGGTAATTGGGCCAGTACCCTGAGAAATAATTTCTTATTGCTGGTTCTTTCAACACTGCTGCCAACATTTGGAATTAGTAATTCTGTCTTGGCAGCAGAGCGGATTTATGCATCTTATTCAGCTTTAGAGCTTTCCATTTCAGTCACCACTTTAGAAAACTATGCCAAAACAGGTGTAATTAACGAAGATTTGGCAGCGTATCAGCAATATCTGCCTCTACAACAGCTTCAAGAATTGCGGCGGATTTTACTCAATCGTGTGAAAGTTAATCCAGCAATAGTTTCGCAACTTCTCTACACACCGCAAGGAGAATTTTTGCTACATCGGTTGGCGCAAGTCATTAAAACCAGTCAGCCAGAACCAGGATTTGGTACTTTACGTTCGGCGTTAATTTTAGCCTCTGCTGAATCGGGAGGCTTGACACTTTTGAATGTGTTGCGTAAATATCCCACAAGCAGCATTCGCCTTGATGTTGCAGAGACTTTGGATATAGCTACGGAATTGGAGAAACTTGTTAACCAAACCCATCGGGCGATCGCAGCAGTTTCCCAAGAGTCAAAAATAGAAGCTGCTACCATCAAACAACCAAATTTCTCGCAATTGCCAGATTTACAAGTTCCGGGAAAGTTGAAGTCGCAAAAATACACCTTAAAGTTTTTCGACTCAACGCGCAATCGGCTTTTATTAACTGATGTCTACATTCCCAATGTCAAGAATGCTGCACCCGTAATTGTAATTTCTCATGGCTTGGGTTTAGACAGCAGCAATTTTCAATATTTAGCTACTCACCTAGCTTCTTACGGATTCGCCGTCGTTGTTCCCAATCATCCTGGTAGTGATGCTAAACAATTACGTTCTCTGTTGAATGGACGCGCCAATGAAATAGCAGAACCAAGTGAATTTAAAGACCGACCTTTGGATGTCACATATATCCTGAATCAACTGGAAAAAGATAAGCAATCTGATTCACGATTTAAAGGTCGGTTAAATCTGCAACAAGTCGGAGTATTTGGCCAATCTTTGGGAGGCTACACAGCCTTAGCCCTAGCAGGCGCTAAAATCAACTTTGAGCAGCTAAAACAAGACTGTCAACCAGCAGCACTGCAAAATACCTGGAACATGTCTTTACTGCTTCAGTGTCGCGCTTTGGAATTGAGCATCAGCGAGTCTGGCAAGGATTATAACCTGCGGGATGAGAGAGTGAAAGCTGCGATCGCAGTTAATCCCATTACTAGTTCTATTTTCGGCAAAGCTGGCTTAAGTCAAATAAAAACTCCAGTGATGATTGTCAGCAGTAGTGATGATACAGTTGCACCAGCTTTATCCGAACAAATTCTACCTTTCTCCTGGTTTGCAAATTCACAAAAATATCTCGTTATGCTTGTAGGTGGCACCCACTTTTCCACCATTGGTAATGGCAACCCCGCAAATCAACAAGTAGCATTACCTGCCGATATGATTGGCGATGCTTCTCAAGCGCGTCGTTACATGAATGTTTTAAGTTTACCTTTCTTCCAAACCTATGTTGCAGGAAGATTGCAATACACCCCCTACCTTAACGCCGCCTACACCCAAAGCATTTCTAGTAAGTCTCTTGGTTTGAGTCTCGTCAAGTCATTGAATACAACCGAATTAACACAATTGCTGGATGTAAAAGGAGCTAAACCTGCAAAAAAGTCCCCAACACCATAGTCAGCTTCGGATTTTGGATGCTGGATATTGGTGTTGCATTGCTGAATGTGATGATTTTTATTTGACTTGTACAGACTTAATTAATTATGCCTGTGCAGTTTATTTGCACTTTCATGCAAACATAAAAGCTATTCGACCTAGAAAAAACTATTTTCATCTGCTGAATCAGCAGATGAAAATCTCACGCATTCGCCGTCAGGCGTTCCCGCTTTTTTAAACGCAAAGCTAGAAAGAAAAGTTCATCAGTCTTGTTCATTAGCAATTCCCAGTTCCTTTTTGCTGTGCTTCAACTCTTTCCAAAGTCCTTTAATCTGCTTGTAAGCTTCTTCAGGAGCAAGCTTTCCTGATGTTTCTAAAATCGAGATGAAGCTAACTTTTTGAGCAAATTCTTGGAGATTGGCGTTAAATACTAGACACTCTGGCCGAATTTGACCGTAGTAACGACTGCGTGGGTAAAAAAATCTGTTTTTATCTGGCTGATTGGGTTGTACCATTAGCTACGCTCCTATCTATAATTTTTATTCATAATAGTCAACTAATTCAAAAACTGGTGTGACAGTCGTTACAACATATTTCCCTTTAGGCTTCTAATCTGATCTGTAGCGAAAGATTCGAGAAACACTCTTGTGTTTCCGATTGAAGTAGCCTTTCTACATCTCCAACCTATTGACTAGAGACTATCGCTTCTATAAACACTAGAAGCAAGAGAGGCTGCTGAGGTTGCTTTTTCTTTCATACACAAGCTGCTATTGACAGCTTAGTAAGATTATAGTTACTTTTTATAAACTCGAAAAGCTTTCTTAAGATAGATTTAAAACCATTTTTAGTAGGTGTGGCAAAACTATACCTTTTACATAAAAGCATTCGTCTAGCCGTGACCGATAATACTTGCTAGAGCTTCGAGTTATTTGTGCTGTAATCTCAGTATAGAGAGAGCAGAGCTACTACAAAGCCCCTAAAGGGCTGAGGTTACCTTACGAGTAGGGAAAAAATCTTCATTTATCGCCTTTTGAAAGGTAGGCATTTCCCCTAAACAGGAATAGTCGCCAAACAACGAAAAACTTTTTTTACTGGAACATCTAAGTAGCTTTGCTACTTCTATTATCAACTGTGTAGGATTTGATGGCTTTTTCATATAAGTTTGAAACCCAGATGCAAGAGCTTTTGTGTGAACTTTATCTTCAGCACTGCCACTAAAAGCGATCGCTGGAATTTCTCTAATCTGTGCTGACTTAAGTGTTCGGACTTTCTGTATTAACGAATACCCAGACTCACCTGGCATATCAATATCGCTAATTAGAAGATCCAGTTTACATCGCTTAATTATCTCAAATGCTTCCAAAGCTGATGATGCCGTCATCACCTGAATTCCATACTTTTTAAGAACACGGCTAATCAAGACAAGAATATCTTGATTATCATCTACGATTAGAATTGTCATTCCTTTAAAAATATCTACATTTTTTATATCTTTAAGAGGATGCAAATCTTCAAAAGCTATCTGGCTTCTATCTTCAAGAGGATGTGCATCCTCAAAACGGTCTGACACCATATATTCGCCTCCTGAGTTGGCTAATCAATTAGGGAGGAAGTCCTACAGGTAGCTAGCTGTCAACTAGCTGCCTATTGGGCATTTTACAATGTTATTAGCTTGATCTAATCAAGTTTTATGATCGCTACTTTTATTTACTTAGATATATAAAATTGGCTTTTTTTCTGAAAATTGGTGTTTATTTTTACACAAAACGATATTCTTAGGATTTAAGCTAAGTATTTTTGTAGTACGCCGCCACATCAGCCACAAGAGACGAAAGTTTGCTTCTCCTATCTCACTACCAGCCTCAACTATGTCATAAAGAGAGCAGTGGCTCTCAAATATCCTTATGTTGCTTCCCATAGTCAAGAGAGTGACATGAGGATACTGGTACTGAGATTAATATTGTAAAAACCATGACAATAGCAATTGATATGCGATCGCATTCATACTTATCAACATATACTTTAAAGAAATGTGACATTTAATTGCGCTATTGTAAAAATCAGCTTTACATAAGTTGATTTATGAGCCAGCCTGAAAATACTACTACCCAAGCTACCGCTCTGACTAACCACGATCACCAACCTATTCACATACCTGGCTCTATTCAACCTCACGGAGTTTTACTGGCACTCAGTACTCAGCTAGAGATACTGCAAGTTAGCAACAATACCCAAGCTTATTTGGGCAAAGAGCCAGAAGATTTGCTCGGTAAACCGTTGAGCTATTTGCTAGCAGATCAACAAATAGAAACTGTAAAGCAGTGCGTGGTAAAAGAAATTGGCAGACCTAATGCATTTAAAGTATCAATAAATACTTTACATAGAGAACGATACTTTGACGCGATTGCTCATCGTACAGAAGAGGCTGTGATTCTGGAGTTAGAGCCGACAGATTCAAAATCTGAGGTGAGTTTCTTAGGCTTTCATGCTTTGGCGAGTGAAGCGATCGCAAAAATGCAAAGAACATCAAACCTGATAGAATTTTTGCATGTAGTCGCTGAAGAAGTCCAAAAAATCATCGGTTTTGATCGGGTAATGGTCTATCAATTTGACCAGTCGGAAGCGGGTTCTGTTGTTTCAGAAGTCAAACGGGAAGATTTATCACCTTATTTAGGACTCCACTATCCCGCTACAGATATTCCAGCGCAGGCTAGGGAGTTATACACGCGCTGCTTTCTCCGATTTCTCCCCGATTTAACAGCCGAACCTGTTGAGCTAGTTCCACCGGAAAATCCGACAACACATCAGCATCTTGACTTAAGCTACTCTGTACTACGAAGTTTTGATTGGTGTTGTGCTGAATATCATCAAAATATGGGAGTAAAGGCTCTTTTGGTGATTTCGCTCATTCAAGAGCAAAAGCTTTGGGGATTAATATCTTGCCATCATCAAACACCAAAGTATATTTCTTACGAAGTGCAGAAGATGTGCGAATTTTTGGGACAGATTGTGTGTTCTGAATTAGTGCACAAAATTAGTTATTCGGAATGGGACTATAAGGTAAAACTCAAATCGCTACAGTCTGATTTCCTTGAGTCCATTTCCCAAGCAGATAATTTTATCGATGCCCTAATTAAACCTGAAATCCGCTTGCTCGATCTTGTCAGTGCTTCTGGAGCGGCGGTTTGTCTGAATAATGAAATTACCCTTGTAGGAGCAACACCAAATATTCATGAAGTTCAGGCGTTAATTGAATGGGCAGATACCCAAGTTAGTGATAATCTGTTTTTCACCGATTCTCTGCCGAAGCTTTACCCAGAGGCGCTCATCTTTAAAGATACTGCCAGTGGCTTGCTGCTACTGCGGATTTCTAAAGTCCGGCGTTATTATATTCTTTGGTTCCGCCCTGAAGTTATCCAAACAGTAAACTGGGCAGGTAATCCTAACGAATCCATTCAAGCTCAGACAGATGGTAGCCTTACCCTATCTCCACGAAAATCCTTTGAACAATGGCAAGAAACGGTTAGATTAACTTCTCTACCTTGGGAAACTTGTGAACTTGAGAGTGCGATCGCTCTGAATAATGCGATCGTTGGGATTGTACTATCTAAGGCGGATGAGTTAGCTAAAATCAACCTAGAGTTAGAGCGCAGCAACCGGGAATTAGCCTCCTTTGCCTACGCGGCTTCCCATGACCTCAAAGAGCCTTTGCGGGGAATTTATAACTTCTCGACGGTGCTGCTAGAAGACTATGCCCAAGTCTTAGATGATGAGGGAATTGAGTGCTTGCAAACAGTAGTTTCCTTGTCTGTACGCATGGAAACTCTCATTAATGCTCTGCTACGACTCTCACAGTTAGGACAAGCACAACTGCGAGAGCAAGCAACCGACCTCAACGAATTGGTTACCCAAGTGATTGAAGTCTTTCGTGCTAGTCGCCAAGACTCTGGGCTTGTGAATATTCGTATTCCTCGGCCTTTACCAACAGTTCAGTGTGACCGAGTTCTCGTTAATGAAGTCTTCAGCAATCTGCTAGGCAATGCGTTCAAATACAACGATAAGGCAGAGCAATGGGTTGAGATTGGCTACCTTTCTCAAGAAGAAGCAGGGGGAGCAGGGAGCAGGGAGCAGGGGGCAGGGAGCAGGGAGCAGGAAGCAGGGAGCAGGGAGCAGGGAGCAGGGAGCAGGGAGCAGGGAGCAAGGGAGAAGAATTTTCCCCTCTTCCCCCCGCACCCTGCCCCTCTGCCTCTTCTCCATGCCCAATCCCCAATCTTCTATATCCGAGATAACGGTATTGGAATTCCACAGCATCACCTAGAAACCATCTTTCGACTATTTAAGCGACTCCACTCCCAGGAAAAGTACGGTGGAGGAGCAGGTGCAGGACTAGCTATTGTTAAGAAGATTGTTGAGCTTCATAACGGTCAAATTTGGGTTGAATCTACCGTCGGTGTTGGCTCAATTTTTTATTTTACGCTGGAATAGTTTAATATAATAACCAAATATGTATTTTTGTTAAGTTCTTTTAAGACCACGAATGACAAAAAAACTTCATGAACCTCTGCTCGTTGTTGAGGACAGCAATGAAGATTTTCGGATGCTACAACGTCTGATGCGGCGCATGTCCGTCCAGAACCCCATACATCGTTGTACTAATGGGGATGAGGTTTTAGACTTCCTCTATCAACAAGGAAGCGAAGCCTTACGCAACTCTCAAGTAGCACTAAGACCCTCTGTTATCTTGCTCGATCTGAATTTGCCAGGTATTGATGGCCGTGACATTTTAGATCGGCTCAAGCAAGACAAGAGTTTCAAGGAAATCCCCATCGTTGTTTTTACCACATCATCTAACCCCAAGGATATTGAATTGTGCTACCGAAAGGGCGCAAATGGATATTTGGTAAAGCCGATGGATGCTCAGGAACTAAAAAAGACGATTCAAGCATTTGTAGACTATTGGCTTGAAGCCAATATGCCGCCAGTCTTGGATTAATTTGTTTATTCTCTGTTGATGAGACAGTAGGGAAAAAAGGATAACAAAAGAGACGGCTCAGAGGGCACAGAGACATTTTCCTCTTTGAGTCACTGTGTCTGCTTGTCTCTTTTAGATGAGTTTTTCCCATTTTCTTTGTTTATATTCCTTTAGAATTGCTAAAGAATTTAGATTTTATTTACACTTATTTTATATTATTTTTAGAATTATGCAAATAAAAACATAATCTGAATAAAAGGGATCTACATCGCTCCCTAATCCTCATACTTATATATGTTGGACACATGGACGCTACTCATCATCGATGATTGTGCAGCAGATCGGAAAATCTATCGTCGATATCTGTTGAAAGATCCGCACCAGTCCTACCAGATTTTGGAGGCAGACTGTGCAGAAGAAGCACTTGCTTTGTGCCAAAAAATGCGCTTTGATGTCATTCTGCTGGATTTTTGCCTGCCTGATATGAGTGGGTTAGAACTCTTTGATCAGATGCAGCAGGAGATATTTGAGACTTCTGTCCCTGTGATTATGTTGACAGGGCGTGGTGATGAAGAGATAGCTGTGCAAGCAATGAAACGGGGTGCGTTAGATTATTTGGTCAAGCAAAATCTGACACAGGATGTACTGCAACTAACAGTCCGCAACGCCATCAAGCAATCGTGCTTGCAAGCCCAACTCAGCAAAACTCAAGAGCGCCAACGCCTAATTGCCACGACTGCTCTCCGAATTCGCCAGTCTCTTAACCTAGAGCAAATTTTGAATACAGCTGTAGCTGAGGTACAGCAACTTCTGAAGTGCGATCGCGTGATAGTGTATCAGTTCGCCCCAGATACTGACGGTAAAATTGTTGCCTCCTCAGTTGAGTCATACCGCACTGTAGCATTGTGCGATCGCGTCGGGACACGAGAAGAAGCAGGGGAGCAGGGAGCAGGGAGCAGGGAGCAGAGGAAGGAGAGAGTTAAATTAATTACTCATTCTCCCCCTTGCACCCTGCACCCTGCCCCTCTGCCTTTTCTGCCCAATACCCAATCCCCCATCCCTTATATCTATGAGCTTGGCTTGTGTAATTGTGTCGGACTGAAAGAGCAATTTAATACTAAGGCAAATCTGGTGGTTCCCATTAATCTGAGTAACAATGGGAACCCAACCCCCAAGCTTTGGGGTTTGTTGATTGCTCACCATAATTCCGGGGAACGACAGTGGCAAACTGATGATGCCCAAATGCTCAACGAAGTTTCGGTGCAACTAGCGATCGCCATCCAACAAGCTGAATTGCTAGCCCAAACTCAAGCAGCGCTTGCCAAAGAAAAGCAACTCAATACATTTAAATCTCAAATCATTGCAACGGTTTCCCATGAGTATCGAACGCCGCTAACTTCAATTCTTGCTGCTGCATCAACTTTGGTAAAACATAGCCAGCAACTGGATGAATCTAAACAACAAAGGTTTTTGGGAATAATTGAACAGAAAGCAAGGTATATGTCCAAACTTGTGGATAACATGCTTCTGGTTAACCAATTTGAACTGGAAAAACCCAAATTTAAGCCAATCCTACTCGATTTACTGCAATTTTTTTCTGAACTGATAGAACAAGAGCGAGAAACAGCAGGCGATCGCCACAAATTGATTTTTCAAATTAGTGGGAATAATCAAGGCTTTTGGGGCGATCGCGGACTTTTGCAGCAAATTTTTATTAACTTAATATCCAATGCAATTAAGTACTCTCCAGATGGAGGTACTGTAGAATTCCACCTCATCGGTAAAGAATCACAAGTAATCTTTTCTATCAAAGATCAGGGAATTGGTATCCCAATGGCAGATCAAGAAAATTTGTTTCAATCGTTCAGTCGTGGAAGTAACGTTGACACAATCCCCGGTACAGGCTTAGGGCTTGCGATCGCTAAAGCTTGCGTTGAGTTACATGGTGGCTATATCACCTTGTCTAGTGAAGTGGGACAAGGAACTAAAGTTACAGTCAGCTTACCGAAGATATGTCCAATAGGTCAACTATCCCCATCATCAACTTGACCTACTCTCGAATTTCTAGTTTGGTAATCAACCATTCTTTGATTGTTTTCCCGCAAGGCTCAGAACTTTGGCAATCATTGACGTTTTCTAGCCCATAAGACATCTGTACTTTTTTCTTGACGTATTTCTCTGGTTCGCAAATATCAAATGTCGCACCGACATCATATAATTTACCCTTTTCATCGACAACAGTAACGTAGCATTTTAAGTCTCCATTCTGCATATCTTTGATAGTACCCAATATCGGCTTATCTTTAGGAACTTCATTAACTTTTTTATTTTTAATCGATGTATTTTCATTTAATGTTGAACTACTAGTGTTTTTGCTAACTTCAATATCATCTAACTTTGCTTTATTTGCAGAGGGAGATTCAGAATTAATTGGAGTAGTTGTTGCAGTATTTGCTTGATTAACTTTATTTTGTTGAGAAGCACTCTTGTCAGAGTCACCACAACTCACAATCAACATAGAACAAAGAATTAATGTAGTAGTGAAGATTGTTTTTTTCATTTGATTTATGTTCATAAAACCCTATTGATGATTGTTTTGGTAAAAGTATTAGACCAATTGTCAACCCACCAATTATTCTGGTGGTTAAAGTAAAACAGGTAGTGTCTCTATCAAACGTTCAAAAAAATCCTTGTTTCCTTGAGTAGCGCATAGAAGCACAATTGGTCAACGTAAAGATATAAGAAAAATTTTATTAATTTTTCTATAATATTTGTTTATTTCTTACAATTTTATGTTCTGTCACTTATAAGTGACATCCTGATATTTACTGTACATGCTCGGCGTTATCTGCATTTTTTGTGTATTATTCGGTAAAGTGTTTAGAGAATGTCTTTAGAACGATTTCTGCGTATAAAATGATGCCCAATTAAACCTTGATTACCAAATATTAATGCTTTGAGCATTAAATAAGTATTTAATAGAGTTTAGAAGCTGTAAGTATTGATTTTGTGTTATTTCAAGGTTTTCTCAACTTAAACAAACCATTTGACTGGACTTCCCACGACTGCGTAGCGCGGGTGCGAAAATTGTTGCGCCTCAAGCGTGTAGGACATGCGGGAACCTTAGATCCAGCTGCTACAGGGGTTTTACCAATCGCTCTTGGTAAAGCCACAAGATTATTGCAGTATCTGCCAGGAAACAAAGCTTACAAAGCCACTATTCGATTGGGTGTGCGTACTACAACTGATGATTTACAAGGTGAAATCATCACTTCTCAACCTTGTGCTGGATTGAGTTTGGCACAAGTGAAAAGTGCATTACCACAATTTGAAGGCAAGATTGAGCAAATACCACCTAGTTACAGTGCAATTCAAGTAGATGGTAAACGCCTCTACGACTTAGCACGCCAAGGTAAAATGGTGGAAGTTCCAGTGCGAACAGTGGAAGTTTTTCAGATAGATATTTTGGACTGGAGAGAAGGAGATTTTCCCGAATTGGATGTGGCGATCGCTTGTGGTTCTGGTACATATATTAGAGCGATCGCTCGTGACTTAGGTGCAATTTTAGAGACTGGTGGCACTCTTGCCGCTTTGATTCGCACCCAAAGCAGTGGTTTCGATTTAACAGATAGTCTCACTTTGACCGACTTAGAAACTAAACTGCAAGCCGATACATTTCAACCGATTTGCCCAGATGCAGCTTTACAACATTTGTCATCTCTTACTTTACCAGCAGCATCTGCTCAAAAATGGTGTCAAGGTCAGCGAATTTCTCTAACTTTCGATGTTTCTAAAATAGTACGAGTTTATGATGAAGAGACTCGCTTTTTAGGGATTGGGCAATTACAAGACGAAGTGTTGATTCCCCAAATGGTTTATGAACCGATTTCTTAAAACTTTAAGCTCATCCCACCCCTAAAAGGGGATGAGATAATACGTGCATACTGATGACGGTTGACGATTGACGGTTAACAGTCAACGGCGGCGGGGCGGCTATCCCGGACAGCCCAAAAAGCAAGTGGGCTTCCCACCGCTTTGGTGATAAATTGAAGGTTTTAATTTGAACACAGAGTTTGGCTTGCTAGATGAGCGATCGCTATACTACACCTGCTGCACGTCTCAATGTTTACATCCAAGGTCAAGGATTCCCCATTCTTGGCCTACACGGTCATCCTGGTACTGGTCGTAGTCTTTCTGTCTTTACCAATCATTTATCAAAACGTTATAAAACTTTTGCCCCTGATTTACGTGGATACGGCAAAAGTCGCTGGAATGGCAATTTTGATATGAATGACCATTTGACTGATTTAGAAGCGCTGTTAGACCGCCTTGAGATTGAAAAGTGCCTTGTATTGGGATGGTCACTTGGGGGCATTCTGGCAATGGAACTCGCATTACGTTTGCCAGAGCGCATTACAGGGCTGATTTTGGTGGCGACAGCCGCAAAACCCCGTGGCAGTCATCCTCCTATCACTTGGCAGGATAATTTATATACTGGCGTTGCTGCTCTAATAAACTATATAAAGCCGAGTTGGCAATGGAATATTGAAACTTTTGGCAAGCGATCGCTTTTCCGCTACCTAATCCAACAACATACATCAACTACTTATAACTACATTGCTACTGAAGCGGTACCAGCTTATTTGCAGACCTCTCCTGCTGCTACTCGCGCCCTTTATAGTGCAATTCAATCGGGATACAACCGACTTCTAGATTTGCCACAAATACAATGTCCTAGTTTAGTACTTGCTGGTGACCAAGACCGCCACATCACATCTGATTCCAGCTTACAAACTGCTCAACACCTCAACAATTCTAAGTGGCAGTGCTATCCCAACACCGCCCATCTTTTTCCGTGGGAAGTCCCCCAGCAGATGCTAAATGACATTGACCATTGGCTGGAAGAACATCCGCAGGTAATTGGTAGTCAATAGCCCAATATTTAAAAAATTTTGACTATTGACGAACAAGAAATGGAGAGTGAAGATGTGGTGACGCGGTGAGTGAAAAAGACGCAATAACGCGGTAAAAGAATTCTCTGTATTTCCCTTGTCTTTGCGTCCCCGCATCAGAGCGTCCTGTTCATTCTCTGGCCTAACTGAACTTAAATTTGACCGCCAAAGGCAGGCTGTACTTTGCGGTCAAATCTTTCCCCCAAGTCTTCGGCGATTGTTAAGGTATTAGGTTTACAGCGCTTGACATTCACAGAAATTCCCTGCGCTCCTTCGATCTCCAAATCCTCTATATATCCAATGCTTGACAATCTTGCATCAGAAGAACTTAGAAATGGCCCGAAATAGTACGTGCAACGGGGATTCTGTGTCACAATCTCTACCCACCAAGCCAAGCCGATGGAGTCGAATGTGTTAATTAACACTTCCTTAAGGTTATGCCAAATGGTTTTCATGGTTTTCGCCAATTTATAAACGTCTACAGGGTGTTAAACGATATGTTGCTTTATTATCTTTTACATTTCTTTATACTCTGTTACTGTTATTTTTTCAAAGAGATTTTTTGTAATTTATCTAGGTGAAGGGTATTTAGCGATCGCTGGCGATAAATTTCATAAAGTGTCATACCCGCTGCTACAGAAGCATTGAGGCTGGGAGTCTTACCTTGTAGAGGAATCGATACTAAGAAATCACAGGAGCGTTGAGTTAACATACTCAGACCTTCACCTTCTGAGCCGATTACCAAAACGATTGGCCCAGTGAAATTCACTGTATGCACAGGTTCGCTTCCACTTGCAGCAGTGCCGTAAATCCAAAAGCCAGCTTCTTTTAATTCTTCTAAGGCGCGGCTGAGGTTGACAACTCTAGCTACAGCAAAATTTTCTAAAGCGCCTGCTGCCACTTTCATGACAGTGGAAGTGATCCCAGATGCCCTTCTTTGAGGAATCACCAATCCTTGAGCGCCTATTGCTTCTGCGGTGCGAATAATTGCTCCCAAGTTGTGGGGATCAGTAATTCCGTCAGCCACTACAATTACCGGATCGGTTACAGCTTTTGCTTGCTCAATGAGATCGGGCAATTCGATGTAGGCGTAGGGAGCAATTTGTGCAGCCACACCTTGATGATTGGCCCCGTTGGTGAGATAGTCTAAACGCTTGGGTTCAACCTCATCAATAACTGTGCCATTTTCCTTCGCTTGCAGCAGAAAATGGTGAAAGCTGGGATCGTAGCGCAGACGGGTGGTAATCCAAAGACGGTTGAGATTGCGCTGATTTTGCAACGCACTTAATACTGGATGACGACCGTAGATGAGATCGTTATCTTCTTCTATCGGTTGTGTAGATACAGACGGCTGGGAGAAGTTGCTATTTCGTTGGCGGGAGTTGCCAGAAATGGGGTTGCTATCTATTTTCCTGGGATTGCGAGTAGGGTTGCTATCTATTTTCCTAGGATTGCGAGTGGGATTAGCAACAGAGACGGGATTGCTATCTATTTTTCTAGGATTGCGAGTGGGATTAGTAATAATACGCTTACCCTGAATTTTTACGGGTTGCCCACGATTGGGTTCGTTAGAAGTTTTGACTTTTCTTGGTTTATTCTGCATTTGAGTTATAGATATAGCGAATGGTTGATAATCCCGATTACCTCAATTTCTTGAACCTAATCTACTGCTGTGGCTACTGTGAAATTGAGTTCTCACTCTTTTTCTACATGAAGCATTTGCAACAGTTCGTTTAGACGCTGGTAATCGGTGAGATATAAGTAGCCAATTAAGGTTTCTAGACTAGTTGCCTGTTGATAAATTTCGGGATTAAGTCGCTTAGGGCGTCCTGTAGCGGCGTTTCTACCCCGTCGGACAATTTCTAATTCGGTGTCCTTTAGAAAAGGAATCAGCGATCGCAAATGTAGCGCTTGTGTTTCCGCTTTTACCTGCTCCACTACCAGACGATGGTAAATTCCTGACCGCTGCAATGGCAGCAGATAGAACATCCTAACATACAACTCATAAATTGCATCCCCCAAATATGCTAAAGCAGTAGGAGAAATTTTTTGCACTTGTGAGAGGGAAATCTGTTGGAATGGCGCTGTGGTTGCCAAGAGTGCTTGAGTCCAAGATAAACTCTGTTTGGGAGTTACATCTTGTCCATCTAATAGCTCTTCCTCCTGTGACTTCACAAATAAATCATTCCTTGACGGGCTACATTTGGCAGGCATTCTTTGCAAAGACTGATTTTTCTGAAGTAAGCCATAATACTATACTTAGCATAATCAATACTATCAGAAACACTTACTAATTCTATCTTTTTGATTGAAACTTGGCATTTTAGATCACCCTGATGTCAACGCCCATAAACCAAATTTCGCCTACTTGTGGTCTGTAGCTAAGATAGGGTAAAATTCTGACATCAAACTCACCCTGTTACTTGATTGCATTTTCATGCTTACTTAGCAAGCGACAATTTTTAACTATACAGTATCAAGTCAAGTTTACATATAGACAAATCTGCTAGCTTTGTATTTCGTACAACTTTTTCAGACTTGATTGTTTATCCGATAATAACCCAACAATTACATACCCAATAACTGGGTGTCTATATCTTTAGTTATTGCTTAACTTTAAACATAATAGCTCAACTGGCTTTGTGCCTCTCCCACAAGGAGAGAGGTTTTCTGCCAGAAGTTTTAAAAATTAAGCTATCCGATGTTGAATCTGGATAGCCAAATTGATCTCTCAGGTCGAGCAATCAAGACTACTTGACGTTTTCTAGAGCTTCTTCAACTGATTTTTGCAGGGAGAGAAACTTCTCTAGGCGAACAAGCTTGACCGTTTGAGTTACGCGGGCATTCGTGACAATTTGCAAAGTGCCCTCGGCAGTTTGAGCCTGCTTGGCTAGCTGTACCAGAGCACCCAAGCCAGAGCTATCAACAAAGTCGATTTGTGAGAGATCCAAAATAATGTGCTTAGGGCCCTCGTCAATCTTGCTGCCAAGCACCTTGCGAAATGTCGGTTCAGAAAAGGCATCTAACAAACCTGTGAGGCGGAATAGCTGACAGTTATCCCGGACTTCACGAGTGCCCCTCAGGCTAACGGTTAGATTCAGTGGCTCAGCAATAATTCCCTCCTCATGAGTTAAAGTGAACGCTCAAGTATAGATGGTTTTTGAGCAAGTTGTCTACAATCTGCTGGGATAGGGCATTGGGCATTGGGCATGGAAAAGAGGCAGAGGGGCGGGGTGCGGGGGGCAGAGGGGAAAATTCTTCTCCCTTGCTCCCTGCTCCCTGCTCCC
>NZ_WBKL01000063.1:0-9306 GCF_015714705.1 Nostoc sp. NZL
GGGCTCGGAGATGTGTATAAGAGACAGCCCTGCCCCCTGCTCCCCTGCTTCTTCCGCTTGCAACACTCGTTGGTAAAGCCCTAGTAATCTTCCGGCTCGGTGTTCGTTAAAAAGTAGGCGATCGCGAATTGTGCGGAGGTGTTCAGGATCGTCTTTGGCTTCCCAGTGTTGAATAATCTGCGATCGCACAAATTTTTCTACCCAAGATGTTTCAGTTTCTAGCGATAAATCAATTTTTCTATTAGATGTTTTTAAAGCTGTGTGGACAATTAACTGACAGAGCTTTTGGGTAAGAAATGGTTGTCCCCCTGTCCAATAAATAATCTCTTGAAGTACTGCTTTCGGTTGAGTTATAACTTCCTCTAATCCCTTTAGCAATGGCGTGGCTTCATGGAGTTGAAAGCCGTGTAAATCTATCGCTGTACCAATGTTAAAAGGGGTGCGACGTTTGTCAGAAATTAGGTCAGATGGACTAGCTACCCCAAACAGCGCAAATCCTAAGCGTTGAAAATTCGGGTCATGTGCCTGCTGATTATAGCAATGACGAATCCAGGCAAAAAAGTCACTGACAGGAAAGCTTAAACTTAACAGACTGTCAATCTCATCAATGAAGATGAAAATACGTTCGGCTTTGGCGTTTGGCAGAGATTCGCTTTGAATATTTGGCAGCAACACTTCTTCTACGAACTGGTGTAGTTTTTGCACTGAGGAAAGACCTGTTTGCATCTCCCACCATTGCTTAAATTTGACTTTTCCCACCAGATTTAAGCCGTAGAACAAGCTGATAATAACACCTTTGTACCATTGTTCCGGTGTAGTATCCTCGCTACCCAATGTGGTCACATCCAAGTAAACACAGCTATAGCCTTCTTGTCTAAGACGATAACTTGTGCGCTGTAGTAGGGATGACTTGCCCATCTGGCGAGAATTGAAGACGTAACAAAAATCACCAGCCTTCAGGCTTGTATAAAGTTTTTCGTCTGCCTGACGGATAACATATGTGGGATCGTCACTGCGGAGACTACCCCCTACCTGGTATCTCATATTGAAGTGTGATTATCAAACAAAGACATTAACACAATGATTAGCAATTTGTAGATAGTTTGATAAGAATGTTGTATATCCGAATACGATTCAGTACCGCGTCTACTATCTAGAGGATACTGGAGTCTGGCTTTTGACTTACTGAGTCTCTTAAAATGCAAGGCGTAGCAGCAAAGATGATTCCACATCCAGCTTGATGGCTGTGATATTATGGGAGACTGCTACATACATTTAGAAAAACTAGAAATTGAATCGATCATGGCTCTGACGCAACTGCGGAAACAAGAAATAATTTCCAACTACCAAGTACACGAAACCGACACTGGTTCGGCCGATGTCCAAGTTGCCATGCTAACTGAGCGCATTAACCGCCTCAGTGAACATCTCCAGGCAAACAAAAAAGACCATTCTTCCCGGCGGGGACTATTGAAGCTAATTGGTCAGCGCAAGCGTCTTCTAGCTTATATATCGCAGGAAAGCCGGGAAAAATATCAAGCTTTGATTGCTCGCCTTGGTATTCGTGGATAGGATTACCGCTTATGTCTGCTGAAGAATCTGAACGCAGTCGCTTGCCCTTTGAACCGAAAAAAAAGCGCCAAAAACCCGCAAAAACTCAAAGTAAACCAGCAGCACAGCCACAAGAATCTAGCAAACAGGCTGATAGAAAACGGCCTTACAGCAAGGAAGAGATGGCTATTCCCCAAGTAGTCAGCCAGCGGATGATCCGACGGGTAGCTGGATTCTGTGGTGTACCAACAGCTTTGGGCATTAGCGCCTTGGTTGTTAGCTATCTGCTTGCTACCTACTCCAACATCCAACTACCTCCCATCGCCGTGTTATTGGTGAATATGGGATTATTTGGTTTGGGGGTCTTAGGGATAACTTATGGCGTTCTTTCTGCCTCTTGGGATGAAGAAAGAGTCGGAAGTTTGTTAGGTTTGGGTGAATTCAACACCAATTGGGGACGAATGGTGGCAGTTTGGCGCGAAACTCGACAAAAAAACTCATAATGAACGGCGCTCAGGTATTTAGATAACTGCGGTATCGGGTAAATAAAGAAGTGAATGTTGAAGTTGAAATTTTATAACTTCAACATTGCTAATTAAAAATATATAAACTTTTTTATACCTTATATCCAGTTATTTAGTAGTAAAACTACTGACTGAGCGCTATATTTTGTCTGTTTATTTTGTAAATAAATTTTATTTTTAACTACTCGTAATTAGGGCAATAGGCAACAATAAAGTTAGCCTATTTACAGAAAATTTTTCTCAATTAATCAGGAACTTTCACATGATCATAGTAATGAAAAGTGGTTCCCCAGAAGCGGAAATAAACCGCATTGATGAGGAACTAAGTAGCTGGGGGCTAACTCCAGAAAAAATTGTTGGTCAACACAAAGTAGTCATTGGTCTAGTAGGTGAAACTGCCAGCTTAGATCCACTACAAATTCAGGAACTTAGTCCGTGGATTGAGCAGGTGTTGCGGGTAGAGCAGCCTTACAAACGAGCCAGCCGCCAGTACCGCCACGGCGAAGCTTCGGAAGTGGTAGTTAATATTCCCAATGGAGCAGTAATATTTGGTGAACATCACCCTTTAGTAGTCGTTGCCGGGCCTTGCTCCGTAGAAAATGAAGAAATGATTGTGGAGACGGCGCGGCGCGTCAAGACAGCTGGAGCCAAGTTCTTGCGCGGCGGGGCATACAAACCCCGGACTTCACCTTACGCTTTTCAAGGACACGGTGAGAGTGCTTTGGATTTATTAGCGAAGGCGCGGGAAGTCAGCGGACTAGGTATTATTACAGAAGTGATGGATGCCGCTGACCTAGATAAAATTGCTGAAATTGCTGATGTCATCCAGGTGGGGGCAAGGAATATGCAGAATTTCTCCTTGCTCAAAAAAGTGGGAGCGCAGCCAAAACCAGTTCTACTGAAGCGGGGAATGGCGGCAACTATTGAAGATTGGTTGATGGCAGCCGAGTATATTTTGGCATCTGGCAATCCCAATGTAATCTTGTGTGAAAGGGGAATACGCACCTTTGACCGTCAGTATACGCGAAATACGCTGGATTTATCGGTAGTGCCAGTGTTACGAAAGCTGACTCACCTGCCTATTATGATTGACCCTAGCCACGGCGTAGGTTGGTCTGAATTTGTGCCTTCAATGGCAATGGCTGCGATCGCAGCTGGCACAGATTCCCTGATGATAGAGGTTCACCCCAACCCTGCCAAAGCCTTATCTGATGGGCCGCAATCTCTGACACCAGACCGTTTCGATAACTTGATGCAAGAATTAGCAGTAATTGGTAAGGCGGTGGGACGCTGGCAGCAACCAGCCGTAGCTCTAGCTTAAAATTCAGTTGCAACTTCTTGCTAGGCATAAATAAATTCAAGTTTGTAGTAAGTTAGCGCGGTCTTGGGGGTTTCCCCCATGAGCGACTAACGAACCCGAAGGGTCAGGGCTAAAGTCCTGATAAATCTGAATAAGCGATAAATTGCTCACTACAAACTAGGATTTTTTCATATGTTTAATTATGTCTACCTATTTATTGTAAACATGAAATAATGCCCCTTTAGAATATTTCTAAAGGGGATTTTTAAACTCCAACTAAAGCTATGAAAAAAGAACTCTGCAATCAATATTGATGGGTAATAATTTTTTGCAGTTATAGGTCTTTTTATCTATATACATAGCGAGCGGGTATCCACTGGCGACCACGATTTGTTTGCACCCAACGTCCAGGAACCAATATTCTCCTTCTCGCTTGAACAGGGGTATAAACCCTAACTGGCGATGGTTTTTTGATTATTCTAACTTGAACAGGTCGCCTAACTGGCCTTCTGATCTGAGCATCAGCTTGGGAAGGAATCAAGGTAACAGCAATTGGTAAAATCAGTGCTGCTGTAGCAAGCATTCTTTTAATACTCATTCGCAAACTTTCCTTCTATAATGTAGACATCAAAGAGATTAATTTTTAGCAAAATATTAATCTCTTTGACAAATAAATAATAGGATTGAAAATAACTATAAACTAGTGAAAAAGGTAATTAGTTAAACCGTGACTAATGTCATAGATAAAAATATAAAAATGACTCTATTCTTGAAGAAAAGTATTTTTACAGGGAGATACTGTTAATAGCGAAAACTTCGATTCTGATGTTTGTGGCTGTGCCTACCTTATATTTGCCACCTGAAAAAAAGGGACGGGTAAAATACCTATCCCAAAAAATTAACTTTTATGCAATTGATAGGAAAATTTTTATTGCACTTGTGTGGGAAAAGCACCAGGTTGCACAGCTATGTTAAGATTCTGACCATTGCGACGTAATTCCATACGTAAATCGCCCCCAACTTGGCTATTTTCTACTGCCTTTTGGACGCTGCTGGCATCTGTGACTGATTGCCCGCCAAGCTTTTGGATAACATCACCAGCACGTATCCCTGCTTTAGCAGCTGGTGAATTTGGCACAACTTTCACAACCAATACACCTTTATCTTCATTCACATTCAAACCGCTATTAGGATCTGAGTTGATATTTTGTTTTAGCTGAGGTGTTAACCCCACCATCTGAATTCCCAGGTAAGGATGTTCTACTTTGCCTGTAGCTATAAGTTGGCTGGAAATGCGTTGTGCTGTGTTAATGGGAATAGCAAAGCCTAATCCTTGTGCCCCTTGGATAATGGCTGTATTCATAGCAATTACCTCACCACGAGAATTTAGCAGGGGCCCACCGGAGTTACCAGGATTAATTGCTGCGTCGGTTTGAATATACTCTACTCGCCGATCGGGAGCACCGATTTGATTGCTACTGCGTCCAGTAGCACTGATAATGCCAGTAGTTACTGTATTATCTAGTCCAAGGGGGTTGCCGATCGCGATCGCCCATTCTCCCGGTTGCAGTTGATCTGAGTTACCCAAGGCTACTGAAGGTAGATTCTGTGCCTGAACCTTGATAACAGCGACATCGGTTAATTCATCTTTTCCTAACACTTTACCTTGCAAGGTGCGCCCATCCTTGAGTGTCACTGTCACCGTATCAGCACCATCTACCACATGGGCGTTAGTGAGAATCCGACCATCGGCACTGATGATAAAACCTGAACCAGTACCCCGTTCTACCCTTTCTCCTGATTGTGGCAGTTGGGAACCAAAAAAGCGGCGAAAAAACGGATCGTTAAATTCATCTGGTATCCGGGTTCTTACCGTTCGGGAAGAGTTAATCCGCACTACTGCTGGCCCGACCTTTTGCACCACCTGTGTCACAAAGTTAGGATCTGTGGCGGCTGGTAATGGGGGAGCAGCATTTACTCGACTAACTGCCAAATTAGATGCACTCTCAGACACCTGCCGAGAATTTCCAGCTATATAGCCGCCTGCCAATGTCATACCTGATCCCAGAAGCACCAGCGATAGAGAGGCGGCAGCCTTTTTCCAGGGTGCTCGATTATGGTATTTGGCATCAGCGGTATTATGTAAAATGCTATTTGATGGGTGTTCTCTGTCGCGAGATTCGTTTTGCATTTGCTGTCTGGAAAAATATTTAGATGTATTACTAATGTAGATATGATTTATGACAGTTTTGTTGCAGACGTATTGCGTTGTTGTGAAAGGTTTGATATTTTACTTATCGCATCCTACATTAACTGAACTGTATTGGAATATAGTCATTCGTAGGGGTGCACAAATGTGCGCCCAAATTGCGTGTTCTATCGATGTCTGAAGGAATAAAATGGCACAGGGTAAAATCTTACTTAAGCCTGGCACTTTATGGACAAGTGTCAAAGAACAGACTGAACATGCTTTACAATGTGGGGCACTGTTGTCAATCCCGACAGATTTTGAATTTGTTGAACAGGATAACGTGCGCTTTTTAGTGCGGATTTTGTCTAACTTAAATCGCAAAAAAGCAGCCAAGGAGAAACAGGAAAAACAATCTGCTACATCTGGTCAAGAGTTTAATCCTTTCTTGCCTTATGAAAAGGATTTATTTGTGGCAGATATTTCCGATACCCATGTATGTATTTTAAATAAATTCAATGTTGTTGATTATCACCTGTTAATCATCACCCGTGCTTTCGAGGAACAGGAAAGCTTACTTACCCTGGAAGATTTTACGGCTATGTGGGCATGTCTGGCTGATTTGGATGGTTTAGTATTTTACAACAGTGGCAAAACCGCAGGTGCTAGTCAGCGACACAAGCACTTGCAATTAGTTCCCTTACCACTTGCACTTTCAGGCCCGCAGGTTCCTATTGAACCTTTACTAACAACAGCAAAATTTCAGGACTCAAACATAACTTTACCAGGACTTCCTTTTATACATGCTTTCGCCCCCCTAGATCCTCATTGGGTGCAATCGCCATTGGTAGGGGCCCAAGCAACACTGGAAATTTACCGCACTTTGCGTCATGCTGTGGGTTTAGATGCAAGGCAATCTGGTGCTTACAATCTGCTAGCGACACGAGAATGGATGTTGATCGTACCGCGATCGCAGGAGCATTTTCAGTCTATCTCTGTGAATTCATTAGGATTCGCTGGTGCTTTGCTAGTGCGAAACGCAGCAGAAATGGAGATTCTCAAAGCCCAAGGGCCGATGACCATCCTCAAGAATGTTGCTGTATCCTAATTAAGTTTGTGCGATATCTGTCTTTAAAACTCCTATTAAGCGATCGCTCACCTACCCGCTACAAGCAGAAAAACCTATGCCGATAAATTCACTAGCAATTCTGCAACACCTTTTTATTACTGCCCAACGTTTCATTGATAGCCGTCATTAATAACTCATTTAGAGGAATTCCCGCTGCTTTGGCCATAGAGGAAATCACGCTTTTGGGTGCAAAAGAACAATACAATCCGGCTTCTAAGAACCAAGGTTCTCCCTTTGGGTCGATGCGGAAGTCAAATAAACTGTAGTGGCGACAACCCAAAGCTTGATGACACTTCTTAGCCACTTGCTGAACCTTTTGGGTAATCGGATCGTTAGGGTCTACAATCCAAGATTTGATATTATCTTTTGCGGCGAAATGCAAGTTGCCATCATCTGTTTGTTTGAGTTTATCAGCATAGCTGCGGATGGGTTTTTCGTGAGGATCTACCAGATACTCTTCAAGGGGTAAACCCACTAGCTCCCCGTCTTTGACAATAACGCCGCATCTGACTTCTCGACCGAGTTCGATGAATTCTTCTACGATGACCTCCGAACCATATTCAAATGCTTTTTTCAGAGCAGCGTCATAATCAGTAGTCTCTTTGACTAAGGTCACCCCTAAAGAGTTGTCGGAACTTACGGGTTTGATGATTGCTGGAGGTGTAATTGTCGGAATGTCTCCTTGGCGAAGTAGTTCTCCACGAGGCACTTTCACCCCTGCTGCTTCGACAATTGCTTTGGCTCTAGCTTTGTGCGCCGTTATTGCCATGACATCCGGAGTATTGCCTATATAAGGGATTTTAAGCAAATCGAATAGGGCGCGGTAGTGAGTCATTCCAGGAATACAAAACATTTGTGGTAACACGAGGTCAATGTTTTGTGCTGTTAGAAACTGTATGCCATCAGACAGAGAAATCGGTTTGGTGTCAGCAATATCTTCAGGGCTGAGTGAGGGAGGAAATCGCCAGTGGCTATCGGGTGTGATGTATGCAATCTGAAAATCATAGCGCGATCGATCTGCTGTTGCTGCCAGACAGTCTTGGGCGTAAAGGCGTGACAAATCACAGTAAAAATCATTGTATGCAGACCCAACTAAATGAAGGATACGAAGTACTGACATGATTCCTCTTCCTAACTTAATTACGAATTACAAATTCTTTTAATCGCCACCTAATTCAACTAGTTTGCCAATGTTGAAGTCTATTTTTACCCAGCCCTTGAGTTGTTGCAGATTCTTCAGCAAAAGTAAGGGAATCTGCCAGTGATGCAAAGTAAAAAATGGCACGGGGTCATCAAGGCAGTAGATCGCATCAGTGCCTCGCACTAGGGTATTAAGCGATGTTTGCAATTGTTTCCAGGAACGGATACCAGTTAGTCGCCAGATTTCGTGATATATCCAGTAGGTGGGCTTGCTACTTGCTAGGGGTTCTAGAGGTGCATCTAGGGGAGTTTTACCAAAATAGGCGTTTGCAACACCAGGGTGATTGTAGAACATTGTGATTGCTGAATGCGTGCGGGGATTGCATTCAATAGCGTAAGCTGTACCGTCTTCAGCTTGGATAAAATCGAAAGACACTTGTCCAGTCAATCCCAAACTCTTGACGAAGTGTTGCACCCATTCACGGATTTGGGGATTTTCGACATTTTCATAGTTAATCTGAAAGGCAGAAGAGTTTGAACAGCAATGCAATCTTAATTCTCCGTTCCGCACTGTACTATGAGTGCATAATTCTTTGCCAGGAATAAACTCTTGCATAATCCAAGGTTTTTCTGGACTGATGGGTAAACTGTTGACAAAAGCTGCTGTCTCTTCTGGAGTGTTGCAAGGAAGTTTGGTTAAATCTAAGCGGCGAACGGAGTCGTAAGATATACTTTTAAGAATATATTTGCGGGTTTCTTGACTAAAATCAAAGTTAATAACTTGTTGAGGATCTGTGATTTTAAATGACTTGGGGACAGATAAACCAAGCGATCGCGCCTGATCAGTGAAGGCAAATTTATCATCCAACATCTTGGTTATATCTGCATCAAAATGGAAAACTTCGCAGTATTCCGATAATGCAGGCTTTGCTAAAGAGTCATAATAGCTAGCGACAGGACTGCATACAGGTACGTAAACATCAACCTTTTCTTTCTTGACGATTTCTACTAGCGCTTGGATATAGGCTTCTGGATCTTCTTGCGGAGCAGGAACTGTGTAAAAACGACTCACCGCCTTTGAGAATCTATGTCCGGACAACCAGTATTTGTGACCTTCAATCAAAATAACTCTATGTCCTGCTGCATGGAAAGAGCGGGCAAGTTGCAATGCTTTAGTCATCTTGGCTCCACTTACCAAGATAGTCTGAGGATGAGCAGCTACGACAGCTTTTTTCGTAAACGGCGATCGCACAATGCCCCACAGCAAAGATACCAACACTATAAAAGCATTGAGCGGCAAGGCTATTAGTAATAATGTCAGAGTACCGAGAGTCTTGAATAGAGCCACTACCTTTACCCTGACACCTGTTGAGGGCGTTGTAGATTGAGGCAGAGATAAAGAGATTGATTGTGCCATAAGTCTTTGAAAGTAGAAGGAGCAGGGGAGGTAGGGGGCAGGGGGCAGAGGGCAGGG